>NZ_CEVYEL010000047.1:0-18834 GCF_982403165.1 Longicatena sp. | reverse complement strand
TTTCTCTGTTCAACGAATACGTAAATATCTTTGTATCCTTCAAATTTAGCCATTGTTTTCTCCTCCTATTTCGTAATGATCTGCTTTTCTTTCAGTGTTTTAGCAATCAGTTTTGCTGCATCAGCTGCTGGCATATCGTAAGTTTCCGTTTCAGCCGTAACATCTTTTGTAAATGTATGGTGAACCTTAGTAGGAGAACCTGCCAAACCTACTTTTTCAGCAGGGATATCCAAATCAGCAAAGGTCATGATCTTCACTTCTTTGCTGAAGGAATCAACGATATCATTACAGTTCATGTAACGAGGAGTGTTCATTCCACTTAATGTTGTTAACAGACATGGAAGCTTAGCTTCAATAATTTCTTCAGTATCTTCTAATGACTTACGAACTGTAACACTCTTATCATTTACTTCCATGATCTTATCCACGTAAGTAACCTGAGGAATATCCAGACGTTCTGCTGTCTGAGGACCAACCTGTGCAGTATCACCATCAATTGCCTGACGTCCGCCGATGATCAAGTCATAACCAACTTTTTCAATGGCAGCAGCCAATGTACTAGAAGTAGCACATGTATCCGCACCGGCAAAAGCACGGTCAGTAATCAAAATACATTCATCAACACCACGGCCATACAGTTCTTTCAGCATGCCGCTTGCCTGAGGAGGCCCCATAGAGATAACCGTTACATGAGCACCTGTTGCCTCTTTAATTTTCAATGCTTCTTCAACACCAGCTAAATCATCTGGGTTGATGATACTTGGTACACCAGCACGAATCAGAGTACCTGTTACCTTATCGACACGGATTTCAGTTGAATCCGGTACCTGTTTTACAAGAACGATAATTTTCATGATCTTCTTCCTTTCCTTTTATTATTTCAACATCTGTCCAGAAATAACCATACGCTGTACTTCAGAAGTACCTTCGTAGATTTCCGTAATTTTTGCATCACGGAACATTCTTTCTACTGGATAATCACGTGTATAACCATATCCACCCATCAGCTGGATTGCTTTTGTCGTAACTTCCATGGCAACTTCAGCAGCAAATAATTTTGCTTCAGCAGCTAAGTATGTGTAAGGTTGTCCGTTTTCTTTAGCCATCGCAGCCTGATAAACTAACAGACGAGCTGCATCTGTTTTTACCTGCATATCAGCCAACTGGAACTGTGTGTTCTGGAATTTAGAAATAGGGCGACCGAACTGTTTACGTGATTTCACATAAGGAACAACTTCATCAATTGCACCCTGAGCAATACCTAATGCCTGTGCAGCGATACCGATACGTCCGCCATCCAGTGTCATCATGGCAATCTTGAAGCCTTTACCTTCTTGACCTAACAGCTGATCTTTGCTTAAACGCACATTGTTAAAGATCAATTCACTAGTAGCACTACCACGAATACCTAATTTCTTTTCGTGCTGTCCTACTGTAAATCCTGGCATACCTTTTTCTACGATAAAGGCAGAAATACCATGTGTTCCCTTAGACTTGTCAGTCATCGCAAAGATTACATATACATCAGCTTCACCAGCGTTTGTAATAAAGATCTTTGTACCATTTAAGATATAATCATCGCCATCTTTTACAGCAGTTGTCTGCTGACCAGCAGCATCCGTACCGGCATTTGGTTCTGTTAAACCGAAAGCAGCCAGTTTCTTACCTGTACATAAATCAGGCAGATAACGGTTTTTCTGTTCTTCTGTACCAAATGCAAAAATTGGCCAAGTTCCCAGAGAAGTATGGGCAGATAATACAACACCTGTAGTACCACATTTCTTGCTCAGTTCTTCAACTGCCAGAATGTAGCTCAGGTAATCTGCCCCTGCTCCGCCGTATTCTCTTGGGAATGGAATACCGAGCATTTTGCACTCTCTCATTTTTTCAACGTTTTCACGTGGGAAACGTTCGTCTTCGTCGACTTCTGCTGCAAGAGGTTTGACATCTTTTTCAGCAAACTCAGCGAATAGTTTCTTCATCATTTTGTGTTGTTCTGTTAACATGAAGTCCATAAGTGTTCTCCTCTCCTTGAATGTTCTTGAACTAATAGGATTCTTACATGCGCCTATATATAAATAATGTATATAACAGGCGGTATCCCGGCGTTTCGGGAGCCATAATCCATATATAATTTTATCCCTCTTTTTTCCTTTCGTCAACACAATTGTTAAAATTTTAACAAGTTTTAACAGAAACAAAAAACCCGTTTCATTAGCACCCTTTCTTCCTGTATTATCCTTACCTTTCCTGCTTACCATCCCTTTCTATTCATGAAAAGAAAAAATCTTGTATAAGTAGGTCATATCCTTGGCTCTTGATGTACACTTTAGTTAAATGCTTATGCTTTGAATCTAATCTTTTTTGGGAATTCTTAGTATTGTAGTCAAGATGCATCAAAATGATAACGTTTCCTCCTACTTATAAAGGGACAACATCCTAAACTTACAACACCCAAAAGTATGCATACAGAACTTATTAATTTTTTCACAAGCTGTTGACATCTGTATCCTTTTTCGGTATCATATTCATGTATGAAGTTAGTATTCATATCAAGAAAGGTTTCGAAAAAGAAAGACAGGTAGAGAAAATGAAAAAAACTTATGTTGTTAGCGCTAAACGTAGTGCAATCGGTAGTTTTCTGGGTTCTTTAACAACAGTTAAACCAGTTGATTTAGGTGCTACTGTTGTCAAAGCATTACTGGAAGACGCACACGTTGCCCCTGAAAATGTTGATGAACTGCTGTGTGGTAACGTATTAAGTGCAGGATTGGGGCAGAACATCGGCCGTCAGGTTGCATTGGCTGCTGGTATTCCTGAATCTGTTTGTTCACATTCCGTTAACATGGTATGTGGTTCCGGTTTACGTACCGTAATGGAAGGTGTTATGTCTATCCAGACTGGCTTCAATGATATCGTTGTTGCTGGTGGTGTAGAAAGCATGTCAGGTGCTCCTTACCTAATTCCTGCAAACACTCGTACAGGAAACAAAATGGGAGATTTCAAATGTACGGACCATATGATCTACGACGCATTAACTGATGCTATGAATGGTATTCACATGGGTGTTACCGCAGAAAATATTGCGAAAAAATATAACATCACTCGTGAAATGCAAGATGAATTCGGTTATGCATCTCAACAGAAAGCAATAGCTGCTGTTGATAGCGGACGTTTCAAAGATGAAATCGTTCCAGTAGAAGTAAAACTGAGAAAAGAAACTGTGATCTTTGATACTGACGAACATCCTAACCGTAAATCTACTCCTGAAAAAATGGCAAAACTTCGCCCAGCTTTCATTAAAGATGGTACTGTAACAGCTGCTAATGCATCTGGTATCAATGATGGTGCAAGCTTTGTATTATTAGCTAGTGAAGATGCTGTAGCAAAATATAACTTAACACCAATTTGTGAAGTTATCGGTATCGGCCAAGGTGGTGTAGATCCATTGACTATGGGCTTAGGTCCTACTCCAGCAATTCGTCATGCATTGAACTATGCAGGTCTGAAACTGCAGGATATTGAATTAGTCGAACTGAATGAAGCATTCGCAGCACAGAGTTTAGGTGTTATCCATGAATTAGTGGAAGAACACGGTATCGATCGCGAAGAATTCATGAACAAGACAAACGTAAATGGTGGTGCCATTGCACTGGGTCATCCAGTAGGTGCATCTGGTAACCGTATCTTAGTAACATTGATCCACGAAATGATCAAACGTGATGCAAAAGTTGGTTTAGCATCTCTGTGTATCGGTGGCGGACAGGGTACTGCTGTTATCGTAAAACGTCCTTAAGAAATAACGCAAAACATCGGTGTATTTACCGATGTTTTTTTTGTATGTACTTCTATCATACGTTCGTATGATTAAATACTGTATTGAGACTTGTTTATGCCCTTTCTTCAATCCCTGTATCTGCTCTTTTCATCCCGATAAAATAAAAAAATGATGTTTCAACACCATCGACATATAGTTTAAAGATTTTTTTCTCTTATTTGTATTCATATAATACCATAAATTCATCATTTTTTCAAGACTATACCTCGCTTCCTATTTGTGATAAAACTCTTTACATGAAAGGAAGTGATTATCAATGCATACGACATCTCAAGCTTTATCCGTCAATCAAACGCTCAATCAACAACTTCAATCTTATGGATACCATCTGCGTGCAGAAGATATGACAGCCTTAAAACAAAGTGTGCAGCATGCTTGTAGCGCTTTTGACTTGGTAGAGAGTGACTATCACATCTTATATGAGCTGATAAAAGCGCTGGCTGCCTCCCCTTATGCAGATGCAACACGATATTTACCCATGCTTCATGATGCCATATTTTCCTATTATCAATTACGCTCTTTGTTTTCCTGGCAAGTGAATGATGCCACCATACTGCATACCCTGCTTACCTTTCATATGCAATATGGAACATTTGATAAAGTCCTTATAAAACGGTGCTGCAAACAGCTAAAAATACGAAAATGAGCTCTAACATACAAACACAAAAAAAGAGTAGCGACCAGCAACAAGAGCGTCTGGAGTTACTTAAACATTTGATTCAGCTTTATACACACCATAACAGTAGCTGTGTTCCTCGTCACGTAGCAAACGATATGCTTATCAGCATTACTTATATAGCCCATCATGCCACAGATGATGCATCTTTAAAAAAACGTTATGTTCATGGTTTACAACAGTTAGAGCTTTTATGCCATGCTTGCAAACACCGCTTAGCAAAAGTCCAGCTCTATGCCGAATGGTACCCAAATGAACGTCTGCGTTATCTCCTTACCGATTTTTTTCCAACCTATCTCAAACGTTTATCATCGCCTTATGCTCCTTTGTTGTATGCTTTTGAAAAAGAAGATATCGATTATCCATTGCTAGATGGTTTGCCTTTGGAGCATGCAATGTATCATTTACAGGGAATTGATTTAATTTCTCATTATCTGGAACAACTATCTTATGAAGTAGCCTTTCTGAAACCTTTTTATCAAGAACTTCCGATGATTTATAAGCTTTATCAAATGCAGCGACACGTTTCTTTGTTTGAACTAAATCAGAATCTGGTGGAAGTCTTATTGCCTCAAGTATTGTTACATGTATACCTGAAACAATCTTATGGAGTTCAGCTGGATGCTGCTGCTCTTGATGCTTTTAATAAAAGGTTATCCATAATGCGACCACAGGAGCTTTTGCAACAAATGTATCTAAGCTTACAGCCATATCTTGACGAGGATGTATATGTGTATGTGTATGCCTATTTTCCTATTCTAAATCAACGACTGCAAAACGATATGGAAAACCATGCAGAACTTTTTATTTTTGAGGATAACACGCCAAAACAATATACCTTACAAGTAATGACCGCTTGTTTAAATAGTGAATTCACACACCATCAAGAAGTCTTATCTGCTATGACATCGACTACTGAAAAAATACATTATTTTCGAACGCATTTGCATAATTTCCAAGATATGATCGAGATTTGGGATAGTTATATCTTTTCTTTGGAAGAATTAACGGTATTATTTCAATCGTATACTCCTATGGATTTCGCCATCTTCTTGCGCCATCATTATGCTGAGCAATTTGTCTTTACCGCTTGGGTAACACTTGATGAACTTTTACTGTTGCCAGCAAGTGCAGATTGGGAAGAAGCTTTACATATGGTCCTATCAACATTGTCGAAAAAACAACAGCATATTCTTGAACAATGGATGAATTCTATCAAATTACAATACTGAACAATTGCCTGTTATTGTCTAAAGAATCGTTATATTACTAGCTCTTATTATGAAAAAGGTGTATCCTAATGAAAAAAGAGGAAGTACTATGAAGAAACATCAGCAAGTTATAAAAATTCTGATCTTGACTCTATTTGTCATCAGCATGTTGTATCTTACTTTAAAAGATGATTTGCAAGATATTTTACAATTACTGCAAAACCTCGATTTCTACCATTCACTCTTACTGATCACGGTAAGTTTTATTACTTGCATATTAGGCGGTGTCATCATTGGTATGTTAGGACATAAAGCACAAGATGATTATCGTTTATACAATGGCATTTCTAATGGTCTTGTTTCTTTGTTTCTGATGAATGTCAGTGCCTCTGCGTTTGCTAAAGCAGCACAAATGGTCATGTTCAAGATGAAAAAACTTAAAGCAGATGTTGCTTGCTCTATCTTGGTCATGGATCAGCTGCTTTATCAGATATCTTATTTATTACTTGCTGCATTCGCCATCGCTATCAATTATGATTTTTTGGTGAATCAGTTTATGAAAGAAATCCCCTTTGCCTTTATAGGTTTTCTGATTGGTTTTATACCGCTCATAGCTGTATCGCTGCTTTTCTTTTGGCCCTTTTTGCAGCATCTTCTCATACAGATATTGCTCTGGTTTATGAAAAAGCTAAACCTTCATGTTACGACTGCTTCAATCGAAATAAAACTGGAACAATTTTGCAAATCTTTACAAGCAGTGAATATTTTATATGTACAAGATCGAAAACTGCTATTGCGCATCCATCTAGTAAATACATTACGTTTAATACTACGCCATTCGCTGCCTATCTTAATCGCAATTGCCTTGCATATAGAAGTCAGTCTATATGATATCCCCTTGTTTTTCAGTGCCTCTTTCTTTGTCGATCTCATTTTATCTTCCTTGCCAATCTACGGCAAACACGGTGTAGCAGAAACAACATTTGCACTCATCTTTACTCCTATCGTTGGTAAAGTCAATGCAGCTGCTATGATGTTGTTATGGCGAGTTATCACCTTTTATACCAACACCATTCTGTGTGGTATTTATACGATAGTCACTCCCGATATTAATATTCAGGAACTAAAAGCGCAAAAAGCCATAACAAAAGAATCAGATAAAAGATAAGTTATAGAAAAGAAAAGTCTCTATAATATAAGTACCCTGCTGGCTTTAATCCGTGTTCCTTATTTTTAAAAGACTTTTCCTTTATGAAATCTTTAGCACATAGAAAATAATATATGTATCTCATATACCACCGTGCTTATGATCGTCTGATGTAGTATGTAATATGCCCTATGATATGGATTGAATCATTAAACGGATAATTTCATCATCGCATTCTTTCATGCCATCGCGTGCTAGTTGACCGATGCCTTCCATGGTTTTTTCGATAGAGTCACCCACAATGCCCTCTCCGCGATAAAATTGTTTTCCTTCTTTATACATTGCATACCCTAGGATTCCGGCATCTACTGCTGAAGCTATCTTCGCAGCACAGCTTGGTTTAGCTCCATCACAAAGCATTCCACTCGTAATTGCCAAAGCATTTACGATCGTATGACAAATATGCTCATAATCACCACCAAGTAAATATGTAATACCAGCTCCAGCACCAGCTCCGGCACTGACAGCACCGCAATAAGCCGATAAACGCCCAATAAATTGTTTTTGATAAAGCGTTGTCAGATTACTTATGATCAAGGCACGCATCAATTGTTCATGTGAGCTATGCAATTCCTTAGCATAAACCAAAACAGGTAAAGAAGCAGTCATCCCCTGATTTCCACTCCCTGAATTGATGATGACCGGAAGTTCACAGCCACTCATACGCGCATCACTGCCAGCTGCCGCCATTGCTCTAGCTTTAACCTCTACCGCAGTTCCATATGTATGTAATAATACATTTCCAATACCTGCCCCATAATTTCCCCGCAAACCTTCATTGGCAATAGCTTCATTATACGCAATTTGACGTTCTAAGATTTCTTCTACATCTTTAACATCAACAGACATTGCGAAATCATAGATTTGTTTCATCTGTAAAGAATAACCGGTTTCTTGTTGCAGTTCATCTTCTTTTTGATAAATAATTGCTTCATCATGTTTGATGAGAACAACATTCGCATGTGTATTACGTATATGTACAAGTGCATGATGTTTCTCGCTAAATACCTTTACAATAAGTTCCAAAGCACAGCCACTCTGGATACGATGAAGCTGCATATCTACAGTATCCAGAAATTTTTCCATTTTTTGAATATCCTCTGTTTTGACCTTAGAAATTACCTGTAATTTTTTATCTGGATCTCCGGCGCAAATACCGATGGCTGCTGCCGCTAAGATGCCCTTTCGTCCATTGGTATTTGGTACTGTTACACTTTTAACATTTTTGATGATATTGCCACTTGCATATATTTCAACATGTTTCACATCTTCCTGTAAAGTTTTTTGGGCAAGTGCTGCCGCATAAGCGATTGCTATTGGCTCTGTACATCCCATGGCCGGTACCAATTCTGTTTTTAGAATATTAATATATTTCTGATACATACTGTCTTCTTTTCGCATATCCCTACTCCTTGTTGACTTTCCTATATACTTAGTATATCATGTCTTTACATATAGTAATAATTTATATATTTTATACTTCAATTAAATATTTTTTATGGAGGACATATGGATTTCAAGCATCTTAAGACCTTTGTAACAGCCGCACAATTAGAAAGCTTTTCCAAAGCAGCGCAAGCCCTAGGCTACACACAAGCAGCGATAACAATTCAGATACAACAACTGGAAGAAGAATTGCAAACCCATTTATTTGAACGTTTTCCTCGTCACGTATCTTTAACGGCCCAAGGAGAATTATTTCTGCTCCATGCCAATGAAATCTTGCAAGCAAAAGATGCTGCCTGCAACGCCATGAAAACGCAAACACAGCTCACCGGAACATTACGTATAGGAATGATAGAGAGTATTTGTTCTTCCATATTTCCTGTCATCTGTAAATTGTTTCATGAACGCTATCCCGGTGTTTCCTTACGTATTGAAACAGCTTCGATCGATCAATTACTGGATTATATGAATCATAATCAGGTTGATTTGGTATATTTAATGGATCAACAGCTGCAAGATGGGGCATGGATCAAAGTTTTAGAATATCCATCTGATGTTTTATTTGTTGCCCGTTACGATCATCCCTTATGTCAAAAGAAAACAATAACCTTAGCTGATATCTTATCAGAAAAATTAATGCTTACGGAACAAGATGCCAGTTATCGCTATGCTTTGCAGCAACAGGCTGCCCGAATGGGACTAACCGTAAAACCATTTTTAGAAATCGGCAATACTGCCTTTCTTGTAGATATGGTAAAACAAGGCCTCGCAATCTCCTTTCTTCCCCGCTTTAGTGTAGAAGAGGAATTACAGAAAGGTGTTTTAAAAATACTGACGCCACACGATTATCATCTTCAGGTATGGCAACAGGTGTTTTATCATCGTAATAAGTGGCTAACATCACAGATGCAGGCAATGATTCAAACAATAGAAGAAGTAATTAAAAATTAAAAGCTTTTTATGAGTTACTTGGATGATGCAAGTTAAAGACAAGTAAGCCCTCATAAAAAGCTTTTATGCTATGGAAGAAATTGAATCTTATTTAAAAATGATACTACCTCTTCCCAATAAAGATGTGGTTCTAATAAAGAACTATTGGCATGTCTTCCCTTTGGTAAACGTACAACATGATGCAAAGTAGGACAACTTTTTGCTAATTGTTCCATCATCGTAATGGGAATAAAATTATCACGTTCGCCATGCAGAAACAGCATAGGAACCTTTGCCTGTGCCACATGATCCATAGGACATGCCTGTTTTAATGTATAACCGGCTTTTGCTCTTAAACATAAAGATAAACAAAAAAGCGGTATACAAGGCGGTACGTGAGGCAACATTTTTCTTAATTGATGGGTTAACTGTTCGCGTAAAGAAGTAAAACCACAATCTTCGATGATGACTTTAACACATCCATTGGTTTCATCAGCACACATCATGACACTGGCAGCTCCCATACTTACACCATATAAAGCAATATCGGTAGCGTGATATTGCTGTGTTAAGTATTTGCACCATGCGTGAATATCTAAATGATCCAATGCTCCAAAACCAATGACAGTTCCTTCACTTTTCCCATGCCCACGCAAATCAATCAATAACACGGAACATCCCATACCGTAAAAGCGTTTCGCTGCCGGTATAAGATCTTTTTTGCACCCCATATACCCATGCACCAAAACGACCCATTTTGTTTTGTGGTTTCTGATGATTGTTCCTTGTAACGTTAAATCATCATGACTTTTGATTTGTACATCAATATGTGAAACTTCTTGCTCAAACCATAGATCTTCTGGTTTCTTTTTCCTATGTGAAGCATTTTGGATAATATCAGATTTATCACTCTTTGCATCAAATGCTCGCTGGAAAAAATATCTACCTAAACAATAGGCAGCTACCAACAATATCATCATTATGCCACATCCGATCCACAACCAAAGCATTTCATACATTCCTTTCTTATATTCTCTATGAAATATTTTAACATGAATTGACAAATTGAAAAACAAAATCGTAAAAACAAATGACCTATGATCTATTTTAGTGTATTGTAATCTTAGATAAATTTTTATATAATAAACACATTACGAAGGAGGTATTTCATGATGCGATCCATCAAAAGTTGGCTACATGATCATCCTTATTCCTATGCCCTTTTTTATTTTATTCCATATCTGATAATCTTTGAACTCTTAGAAACTTTTGTCGTTCCGAAATATTATATTCACTGTTTTATCGATGATATGATTCCTTTTCATGAAAGCTTCGTCATTCCTTATTTTACCTGGTTTCCTTTATTAGCAATATCGCTTTGTTATTTTCTTTTTCATTCACGAAAAGAATTTCTTGAGCTTTGTTTTATGATGTTTACCGGTATGAGCATTTGTCTGTTTATTTATATGATTTTACCCAATGGATTAGATTTACGTGTAAATATCACACATACAAATTGGTTAGCAGACATCGCACGATTACTACAACAAATAGATACACCGACCAATGTTTGTCCTTCCATCCATGTCGCAAGCACGATAGCAATCTGTTTTGTCGTCTGTCGCAGCCATCTGTTTCAGCATCCTTTTCTTGTGAAAAGTGCTTGCCTTATAATAAGCGTATTCATTTGTATTTCTACCATGGTATTAAAACAACATAGTTTTATTGATGTTATCTTAGGCTTCGCCTTAAGCAGTTTATTATACTATGTCACCTATCATACAAATTGGCAAAAATACTTTATGAAAACCCCCTTACGCATCCTATTCTCATAGATAAGAACAACAATCGAAAACGATCAATTTTTCGACCTCTTACATCATCGTACGTAAAAACGTATACGACGGTTGAATTCATACAAAACTATGCTTTCATTGCTACTGGTCTAGTAACGATACTCGATCTCTTTTCTTCAAGGTTTTATTAACGTCCCTACAGTGGTCTTTTCACCACCTAATTCTATCCCATGTGTGTCACATGATAAAAAAGATTTCACCATCAATGAAATCTTTTCTTTTTAATCTTCTTCCATAGCATAAACTCAGCAATCTAATTTATGATTTTATGAAATATGCATTTCTTCCGGCTGCTTTCACCTCATATAAAACCTTATCTGCTTTTTGATACAGAATGTTATAATCACAAACATCCTTCGTCATAACAAAGCCCATACTCAAGGTGATATTGGGCAGTCCTTCGATTGTCGTCTGCAGAGCTTTTTGTAATCTTGCACAACCATTCACTACCGCTTTTTCATCTTGTGGTGCCATCAGGAAAACAGCAAATTCATCGCCACCTAATCTTCCTATCAATGCCTTTTCCCCAAATGCTTTCTGCATGACATCTGCGCAATGGATCAATACTTGATCTCCTATGAAATGGCCAAATTCATCATTGACCTCTTTAAAATAATCAATATCTAAAACACCAAACGCATACATGCCTTTATCACGCACTAATTCCAATTGTATTTTCTTTTTAAAAGCAGCTGTATTATAAACAGAAGTCAGCGCATCCATCATACTCTTTTTTTCCAGATTTTCACGTTCTGTTTTTTCTTCTTGAATATCAACAGCACGACCGATGGCATACACCGGTCTATCCATGTCATAAACCACCTTCATTACGACATGAAACCAACGCACTTCCTTGTTGGCTAACTGTATCAAAACTTCACGATCCGTGTCTTTCATTTCCATAATGCATTGGAATAAAGAAGATTCATCCTTTTTCTTGTCTGATGAAATATCTTTTGCGTAATTCTCAATTTCATTTGTTTCAGCTAAGAAATTATGCTTATCCCCTAGCTTTAAAATATCTTTTTCATAGTCATATTCAAAAATTATCTCTTGTGTGATCTTGCTTAGCATCCGATAGCGATTGTTTTCTACTTCAATCTGGCGTTTCATTTTCAATTGGCGATGATAAAAATAACTGAAAACAGCAACAATACAAATGATGATCAACAGCGTTATCACCATACTTTCAATAATATGCTGCTGAATATAATCCCGCAAAGTAAAGGTCGCTTTATCTAGTGAATGCTGATATATATAGGTATTAATATCTTCTTCTTTCAAATTGCGTATGCATTTATTCAAAATACCGACTAGCATATGATCATTTCCATCCACTACACCAAAGCTATAATTTAACATATCTCCTTTTACATCGGCAACACTGATCATAGAACGATATCCCAGCTGATTCATATAGTAGCTGATGGCATAAGAAGAATCAATCATATAATCTGCTTCCCCATCATGAACAGCTTTTAAACAGTCTTGTGTAGAGTTCGCATAGATAACATTGTGTGGATCAATGCGGCTTTTTAAGATTGAAGATAATTCTTTGCGTATCGCCAATTTTTTATTGTCTAAAGCATTTAAATCTGTATTCTTTTGTAAAACAATCTGCAATGGTGCCTTTAAATACGCGTTCGTCACGCTCATCGTGTTTATATAGTTTAAGGAATAATCATAATTGATTGAGGCCAAGATATCAATTTCATGATGCAACATACGTTCTTCATATTCATGATAGTTGTCTACAAACTCATATGAGAACTGCAACCCGGTTTCTTCCTTGATGTCTTCTAGTATATCAATCGCCGTTCCCGTTGCCTTATTACCTTTAACATATTGAACAGGAGCTTGATTGCTCATAATCATCACATGAAACGTTTTTGCCTTTTTAATGTAATCCTTTTCCTGCTGCGTCAGAATAACATGATCCAGTTTTTCCTCAAAATATTTCGTATAGAGCGTTTGCTTTAACGTTGGGTTTATTTCATTTAGCTCTTCCATTCCTTTATTTAAATCATGGACAATCTTTGTTTTCCCCTTGGCTACTGCAAAATACATAGGGTCCGGTGAAAAACGTGCAATAACCCGAAAATCACTGGCTAAGGCGATATCCACACTTAATAAAGCATCTGCTTCCCCTTTCTTTACAGCTTCCATCTGCGCAGTACCGTTATTATAATACTTATAGTTCACTTTTAGGCCATTGGTTTTTACATATTCTTTTAATTGGCCATTTCTAATTTCTGCCTTTTTCTGTAAAGCAATGGTAATCTCTTTGCCATTTGCTAGCGTATAGGAATCTAGCCAGTCATTATCTTTATTCACAGCTAATACATTATAAGCGTAGCCATAACTTTCGGTCGGATAATCATACAGCTTTGCAAGTTCATCACTACGACGCATACTGCCAAGCATATCAATTTCACCCTTGTTTAATTTATCTAGCAATTCTGATATTTGTGTGTCTACATCATCGCTTTTACTTTCAATAAATTCATATTCCCATCCGGTATATTGAGAAAGTTCTTTTAAGTAATCATACATATAGCCTGTATAATTTCCTTTTTCATCTTTCATACTTAAGCCTTCTTGAATAGGAAAGCCTATTTTAATTATCTTAGTACTCGCATGTTGCGTTTTTTGATTATTTGCTTGTAAGGCACCATGAAAATTGCCAATTCCCAGAAGGTATAAAAAGATAACAGCCATCATACTGACAATGTAATGTTTTTTCTTCATAGCAACCTCACTTTATCTAGTGTCTTCATGTTCTTATATTATAATACATATTTATTAATAACAGAAGTCTTTTTATATTTTAAATCACATTTACATCACAATTCATAAAATAAGTCCTTTCTTTTAGGCTTTCTTACTTGCTTTAAGGAACTTTTTACACTATGAAACAGATAACAATATCCTCTGCTGCTTTTCTACATGTCACGAGTAAGTTAACACATGAAGCGAAGATATCGCGTTTGGAAATCGAAATACTACAAAGTGCTTATGATAAATAACGAAAAAAGAATTCCAAGTTGGCATAAAGACCATAATCTTGAAATTCTTTGTTTTTATTCAATTGGTGTCTGATAGAATTTTCCTTCGACGTATTCTGTTTTTGTTACATTGACAAAACTGGTACGATCAATTTCACGAATACGATTTACCAAACCCTTTACCTCCATACTATCAACGACAGTATATAGCATCGTACGCGGTTGTCCATAGTATGTACCGATTCCTTCAAAACGTGTCACGCCATGATGCGTGGTGTTCTGAATTTCCTCAATAACGATATCCGGATCACTGGTTACGATAAAAACGGTCATTTTTTTATAACGCTTGTGTACCGTATTTATAATCTGCGTTGAGCAGAATTGGAATATGATGGAATATAGTGCTTTATCCCATCCAAATAAATACCCTGCAACAATCAGCATCACAGCATTCATACCCAGGATATAATTCCATGCTGGCTGATGCGTTTTTTGTGATATCCACATTGCAATAAAATCCGTTCCCCCACTGCTGGCATTACCACGAAGCGCAATTCCTAATGCTACTCCCTGTAAAATTCCACCAAATATCGTAATAAGCAAAATATCCTCCGTGATATTCGTCGTTGGTAAAATTTCAACGAATACACCGGTAAGGATAATCATGACACATGAATAAAACGTGAACTTTTTCCCAACGGTTTTATAGCCAATATAGGCGGGTATAGCATTCAAGGTGAAATTGACAAGGGAATATGATACGCTGATGCCTGCATATTTTTCAAAGCTTCGCTGTATCAAAACAGTCAAGCCGGTAAAGCCACCTGGAAATAATCCTCCTGCGCTGATGAATGTATTAATATTAACAGCACAAAGTAATGAACCGATGATCACACAGCCAATCGTGACCAAATCTTTATATTTTGTTTGTATACTCATATAAACTCCTGCTCCCTACTCTTTACCACGCTTATTATACTATCTTTTTACATGGATGCAAGACTTTGTCGAAATGATAATTTTTACTCTTCCCATCATCGAAAATTCTTACATTTGCGTTATCTTTTTTGTTATGCTTTCATGCAATTACAAACATTTCATACTACTTTTTGAGAAAATGACATACACTAAGATGAAAGGAAGGATATCATGAAAACTTATGTCATGAAGATACAGCAACATACGCATAGTGATGCGGCTAAACTCATCTTATATCAAAATAAAGCTTATGAAGTAATCGTTCAAGGAGAAATATATAATGCGCAAAGTATCTATCAATTATTAAAGGAAGCCTATCCTTTGCAGGAGCGTCTGGAAGATATTGTCTTTTTTGCTTATCAACGTTGGGGCGAAGATGCCATGTTGGAATTAGAAGGAGCCTATTCCTTTGTTATCAGTAGTGGCAAAGATGTTTTTGCCGCAAAAGACCCCTTAGGATTATCTCCGTTATTTTATAGTAAGACAAACGATACCATCTGGCTATCCAATCGTATAGATGCTTTGCTAGAAGCCAGTCAACAACCGCGTATCTTGAATAGTCACGGTATTTTAGAGCTATTTTCCTTTGGTCCGAGCTTATCAATGGATAAAACATTATTTGCCAATGTTGCTTCATTGCCCATGGGTTCATTTTTACGCATCCATAATGGGGATATCAAAGTTAAGACATACTATAAGCTACCCACCATCGAGCATCATGATGATATGGAAACGACTACGTTAAAAGTGCATGATCTCTTATGTCATTCTATACAACAACAAATGCATCATTGTAAGGCATCTTTTTTATCTGGTGGTTTAGATAGTAGTATTATTACAGCTGTTTGTGCAAAAGAGAAAGAATGGCATACGTATTCTTTGGATTATGAAGGAAATGCAAAAAATTTTAAAAGCAACATGTATCAGGTTTCCATGGACAACACCTTTATCAATCAAATGCTAGAACGCTATCCTTGTACACATCATTGGCTGATGCTCAAACAACAAACATTAGCAGATACCCTAGAAGAAAGTATGTTAGCCAGAAATCATCCTGGCATGGCGGATGTGGATGCTTCATTGCTTTGGCTGTGTCAGCAGGTTGCCCAAAAGGAAGCTGTCATTCTAAGCGGAGAATGCAGTGATGAAATTTTTGGCGGTTATCCTTGGTTTTATCGTGATGAATTAAAAGATTTGCCAACCTTTCCTTGGTTACGTTCTACCCCACAGCGCATAGAACTGTTAAAGGATGATATAAAACAATTGGGTTATGAGGCTTATATACAACAACAATATGAAGATAGTATTCGTGATATCCGATATCTGGATACTGACAGTGAAGATGATCGACGTGCTCGTCGCCACACACAACTTTGTTTAAAATGGTTCATGCAGACTCTTGTCACACGTCAAGTATGCGAAGGTGATCGTGCCAACTTAACGATTCGTGCTCCTTTTGCAAATGTCGCCTTGCTTGAATACGTATATAATATCCCTTGGCAGATGAAATTCTATCATGGGCAGGAAAAAGGCATCTTGCGAAAAGCCTTTGCAAATGAATTACCTGAAGAAGTATGTTGGCGCAAAAAGAATCCTTTCCCGAAAACACATAATCCGCAATATGCTGATATTGTCGCAAAGATGCTGATGGAACGTTATAAAGACTCTACTTCTGCTTTACATGAGCTTTTAGACGATGCGCATCTAAAAGAATTGATAGCTACGAAAGGGGCTTCTTTTCAACTGCCATGGTATGGACAATTAATGAGTGGTCCACAATTACTTGCCTATCTTTATCAGATTGATTGCTGGATCCGTGATTACAACATTAAGATTGAAAAGTAAACATGCATGATTGTAATTGTGATATTATGAGTTGTGCTTCATCATAACGCAGAAAAAAAGGAGATTGAAATGCTATGCTTCATAAATAGCTTTCAATCTTCTTTATCATGATATAGATAAAAGTGTATTTACGCTGTATCCTTTTTTGTTAACTCTACTGCCTGTATTTCTTGAAAACGCATATGCAACTTATTTGCTGTGATAGACAACAAGCGCATATCCTGATAACACTTATCAAAATCACTTTGCACATTCTGATAACGCTTTGCAAAACGTTCAAACTCCATCTCTAATTTCTGTAGTTCTTTTTGCATTTGTGCCAGATTCTCATTGCGTTCGACACCTAAATAAATTGCTTTGATTGCCGTGATGTATGCCATCAGTGTGGTAGGAGATACCATATACACCTTTTCCTGATAAGAATAGTTCACAACCTCATCACATTGTGCATATAAATACGCAAAAACAGCTTCAGCAGGAAGAAACAAATACGCAAAATCCGCCGTTTCTTGTGGCAAAATATATTTTTGTGCAATTGCTTTAATGTGTTTTTTCACATCATTGACAAATATAGTATGATACTTCTGCTGTTCTTCCTTCGTCTGTGCTGCCATGATACGATTGTAGTTTTCTAAAGGAAATTTTGAATCAATACAAATCATGTGCAGTGGTTCTTTGCCAAACAAAACAGCATCTGCAATTGCTCCATTGCTTAATTTATACTGTTTTGCATAGCGTGATGTATTCACTCCCATTGCTGTTTCAAGCAATGAATATAGTTCTATTTCACCAAAAATACCACGTGTCTTTTTATCCGTTAAAACACGTTGAATATCGTTGATTGATAACGATAGCTCTTTTAAATTTCGCTGCCCTTCATCCAGCTTCCCCATCTGTTCCATCACCTGCGAAAATACTTTACTTGTATTCTCATAGCCATGTTGCACCGTCGTATTCACATGCTTTTCCATAACATACAAATGTTCGCTAGTTGCCTCCTTCCATTGGGCAAGCTCTCTTTGCATGGATAACTGAAGACGTTGCATTTGTTGCTGCATCGATTGTTGCATCTGAAACAGTGCTTCTTGCTGATGCTTTTCATTTTCCATTAGCACTTCTTTAACACGCAAAGTTTCTTTCGGTGATTGGCGAAAGAGAAAAAAAGCGATACATAAGATCAAAAAAGCACCTAATAAGATACCAAATAAGATTTCCATATTCATCATCCTTTTTTTACGTCTTTTATTATAACAGATATCAGCGTATTTGCGCATGGAAGATGTGTTCACTCATGAGCACGAAGATACATCCGCAATTGCTCACATCGTCGCATTTGTCTTTGTATTGTCCGATAGGCAATCGCTAGTTCTATTTCATCCTTACTGCGAAAAATCACCTGTGTCCTTTTCCCTTTTGCATGATAAGATACTACCTCATTGGCGTGAATCCAGATACAGTCATCCCGCGTAGCGGAAACAGTCGGAAACCAGAGGGTTTCCTTTTTCTCTGACACTAAAATGGGAACCTTTTGGTGAATCTGTAAAATTTTTTTCGCGGCTATTGTACGTCCTTGCAGCGTACTGCCATAAAACAGACAAGCTTCCTCTAGCAAAGATAACACAGGTTTTTTTACAATACAGTACTTCCCATGTTCCTTTAATAACACTGTCATTTCTTTTTTTTGATACATTGCTAACAGCATGTTTTCCCTCCTTTTAACTTATAACATAACATAGCTTTCAAAAGGAATTGGGAAATTATAAATTCTTTGATAGTTTATCAAAAACATCTTTAAAAATTATCGAATATGGTTAAATTTTGATATGTAAAAAAAAGAAATCT
>NZ_CEVYEL010000046.1:0-19692 GCF_982403165.1 Longicatena sp. | reverse complement strand
TGTATTCAGTACGTTTTAATTATTTGTACTGTCTACTTTTGAGAATCGTATCAGAATTCTTCTCTTGCCTCTTTTGCTTCATCCGAAAAGCTTTTTCCAACTTTGAGAGTACCTTCATATTGTTCGAGTTCTTTGTCAATATCGTCTATTGTTTGTTCAATATCAGCAACACTATTGTATCCCATTTTATATGCAACAATATTTTCTATTGTTATATCCTCATTATCCATCAAAGAATTGAGTTCCTCTTGTTGCTTTTGTATTTCAAAATCAAGCTTTTTTATTTCTTCTGTAAAATCAGAAATCTTCTCATTTATAGATTCTATTATTTGCTTTCTCATCAATGGCGTCGAAATATCAAAGGAATATTTAGATTTACTTGTTCCTTTATAAGCTATATGGGTGGAATCACAATCCATACAACGTAATTCACCTACTTTAATATTCCTATTTAATGAATTAAGTTCTTTTAATGTTCCATTCCATAATGATTTTTCGGCAGCTAAGCGATTCCTTTTTTTCTTAATTTCGGTAATTAAATCCGTTATAGAGTCCATTTCATCAACACGTTTATTAAACGCATCTCTATCTTTAATTTTGCTCAAATACTCTGGTGCAACCGCAACTGTCTTATAAAAATCAGACAAGTTTAATTGTTCTTTTCTTCGAGCCTTTAACTCTTTAATTTTATCTTTAATCTTTTTTATTTCTGTAGGAGTAATCTCTGATGAAAAATCACCGGAATATGAAAGCAACATATTTCTAAAATCATCTTTGTGATAAAATCCACTATTAAAAATAGTCGATGTATCTTTGCCATCTTGACCCACAAAGAATAATTGAACAAACAGCTCCATATCAACAATTCTTTTTTCACCCTGAAATTGAATCATAGGCAACTGAAAAATATTGTTATTCCAAAATCTTTTTAACTCTGACATCCCTTCAAAAACTCCTAGTTTATCAGAATATTTCAGAACAAATTCATCTCCAGACCTTACGATAATATATATTTCACTATTATGTTCAAATTCAAGATAATAAACAAAATCTTTGTAATTGAATGAATCAGGGAAAATAGGCTTATTTCCAAGTGCGTAAAGCATAGATTGAATAATAATAGTTTTACCTTTATTATTATCATCACTCAGTAATATATTTAGCCCTTCTGAAAAAGTATCTTCAATAAAGGCTTCTTCACTATTACCAACAGCCACTTTTCGTATAATCATTGTGATACCCCTTCCTTAATTTTGGCAATAAAATACTTTAATGAAAATGCATCAAAATCCGTACACGCATCTAACACTTCATCCGGAATCGAATCAACAATATAATCGATATTTTTATCAGGATTATGAATAATTGATGTATAAACACTATCAAACAATGCCCAATAAGCTTGTGCAAGTGAATTATTAAATAATGCTCTGCACATTGCACTTTGACATTGCTCTAGTAGCATTTTTCTTCTTTCCTCCGGATATTTCAAGTACACCTCCATAAACGGTTCAGGTATACCTTTTGAAAGAGGATCGGTATTTAGAATTCTTTGCAGAACTAACAATCTTATTTCGTGCGTTTTTAATTCTCTGCCATACGAAAGAACTTCATCAATCCTTTCTATTGTTACGCCCTCTACATTTGTATTTTTCAGTTCTGATTGTTTATTTCTAATCTCATTAAAAATACTTATTAACTCAGAATCAGGTGGAATGATTGATGGATGATTTTTTATAATCTCTTTAATATAATCTTGCGGTAACTTATCATCAACAACAAACCAAACTACTTTTAAAAAATCATCAATATTTTTATCTGTGATGTAAGAATTGTCAATATATTCTTTTTTCTCACTTTCTTCTTTAAGTCCTTTTCTGACACTGATTAAAGCCTTTTCATTAATATTAGTTGCATCAAAAAGATTTTGTGAAGAATCTATCCTAAAGGTGTCAGGAACTCCACCCATAAAGATTACATAATCAACAAATGTAAATTCACTTAAATAGTTTTTAAAAAGTGTAACTAACTCTCTGCCAATTCCTTTAGCACTTGCTGTTTTACTTGCCTTAGATTGAACATCCCATAATTTTCTGCCCATTCTATCCATGCCTGTAACATCATTAAAAAAGTCCACTACAAAATAATTCATCTCAGAACTATCTTCACGGAAGTTCATAAGATAAAGCATAGCTTTAGTTTCCGCATCTGCACCGGATTTTCTTAATTTTTCTGATGAGCAAACCGTATATGACATTATCTCATCCCTCCAATTCCACTAATTCACCTTGCACTGCTTCTGTTAATTTTTATCGGATGTATATGTTGTATTAAACACTAAGTCAGATAGCCACTTCTTAAAAGATGGGTTGTCTTGAAATTGTTTGAACAGTTCCATGTTATCTGCCATAACTGAGAAAATCACTTGCTGCAAAGCACGTTCACTTTCCATACGAGCATTTTGTTTATCAGAGTTCTTCATTGCATTTTGGTACTTCTCATCTTTAGCGACCATATCCGGAATAGCAATAATTTGTCTTCTAACATTATCCGGTTCTTTCCAATCAATGTTTCCAAACATATCGTTAAAGTCGTTCAATATCATAGAAAGATAATCCATTTCAGGATTTACAATATGTCCTGCACTACCTGCTGGAACAGGTGCGACTTCAGCATCTTCATCTGCAAGTTTTATTGACATTGATTCCTGAGCTTCTAATCGATAGCTGTCAAGGTCAATAACATCTAATATACCTTCAGAAAAATCATCATCACGAGGTGATGGAAGCTTAGGTATAAGTAGATTCATAAAGATTGACAAGCGCTCCCATTCAGCATTTCCATAAGGCAGAATTGCTCCAAGGAATCCGTAGGTACGGCAGAATGCTTTAGCAGAACTCTTGAATTTAATTTGATCATCTGTTTCTAATCCTTTATAAGCTACTACACAAAAATCAAGAATTGGATCAAGCTTATCTCTTTCAGCTCCATAAATGTACAGATTTACAAGCGATTCAACATCTTTGTCTGAATAAACTTGGTATCCTTCCATCGTAGCAATCAAATCATATAATTTATTCGGGTCTGTTTCTCCTGAAAGAAGTGTTGTTCTATAATATCTTGAGAAAGATTTTTCAATCATATCCAGACTATTTGCAAAGTCCAAAACGAATGTATCATGCTTTTGTGGATGACATCTGTTTAATCTTGATAATGTCTGAACAGCCTTAATATCATAAAGCATTTTATCTATATACATTGTATGAAGCAGTGGTTCGTCAAATCCTGTTTGGAACATATCGGCAACAATCAGAATTCTATAAGGATCGGTCTTTAAAGTTTTCGGAATCTTTGCGTCTGGAAATCCATTCAATCCTGCTGAAGTGAGTGCAGGCTCTTGTCCCTGATATTTGTGTTCACCCGAAAATGCGACAATAGTTTTATATGGACTATGGCGAGCTTCAAGGCATTTATTTATCGCAAAGTAATACTCTATACAACGAGGAATACTTGAAGTTACAACCATAGCACGAGCTTGTCCGCCAATTTTTCCTTTTGAAATAACTTGCTCGTGGAAATGTTCTACCATCATTTCAGCCTTTTGAGCGATGGTATAGCTATCACTTTCTACAAAAGAGCGTAATTTCTTTTGAGCACGTTTCTTGTCGAACTTCGGGTCATCTTGTACTGTTTTCATAAGCTTATAGTAGCTTGAAATCGGTGTATAATATTTTAAAACATCAAGAATAAAACCTTCTTGAATAGCCTGTTTCATTGTATAAGAATGAAATGGTCTGTGCTGCAATTCTCCATCTTCATTGAGAATTGGGTTGCCATTTTCATCTACAACTAACATACCGAAAATTTCTAATGTTTTATTTTTAGGAGTAGCAGTAAATGCAAAATAACTTGCATTTGTCAGTGACTTTCGCCCTTCCATCATTGCGTTGATTCTATCTTCATTATCAACTTCATCACCTGTTGCAAGCCCTGAAAGTGCTAAGTTCATATTGGCAGAGTTGCGTCCACTCTGACCAGAATGAGCCTCGTCGATAATAACAGCAAAATGGTTTTCTTTATGGCTAGCACCAATATCCGGAACAACATAAGGAAACTTTTCAACGGTAGTAATAATGATTCTCTTACCACCTTGAATTGCTTTTCTTAAATCCCCAGAATGTTCTGCCCATGCTACAGTATTTGCCACTTGCATGAATTGTTTAATATTGTCTCTTATTTGCTTATCAAGTATCCTACGATCTGTAACAACAAGCACGGAGTCAACCATAGGATGACCGTCTTTTTCAAGACCGATAAGTTGATGTGCAAGCCATGAAATAGAATTTGATTTACCTGAACCCGCACTATGTTGAATTAAATATCTTTTTCCAATTCCATTAGTTTTCACATCTTTAAGCAAGCTTTCAACTGCATCAAGCTGATGATAACGTGGGAATATCTGCTTAACAGTTTTCTTCTTGGTCTCTGGGTCTTCTTCAACTACAACCTGAGCATAGTTTTCGATAATACGACTAAGCTTATCCTTTGTAAGAATGTCTTTCCACAAATAATCTGTCATTATTCCGTCTGGATTTGGCGGATTGCCGGCTCCATCGTTATAACCTTTATCAAAAGGCAAGAACCAGCTGTTCTTTCCATCAAGCTTTGTACAGAATTTAATTCGAGCATCATCTAACGCAAAATGCACCATACAACGCTTAAATTGGAATAATAATTCTCGTGGATCACGATCTGTTTTATATTGTTGTACTGCGTCTTCAACATCCTGTTTTGTAAGCTGGTTTTTAAGCTCAAATGTGATTACCGGAAGTCCATTAATAAAGACACACATATCAAGAGCAAGTCTTGTTGAATCGTTAGAATACATCAGCTGACGAGTAACACTGAAAATATTCTTATCATACATTTCTTTCGCCTTAACATTATTTTCTGTCGGTGTAAGATAGAACATAATGAGATTAGCCGGGTATATTTTTACACCGTTTCTAAGCACATCAATAATGCCTCGTTTAGCAATTTCACCCTGTAATCTGTTCAAAAACTGCTTCTTTTTTATCTCAGATTTGAACACACCAAGTTTTGTCAATGAATCTGGTTGTGTATCTTGAAGGAAGCGAAACAGACGAGCCTCATCGATAGCGTAGTCACGATTATAATCTGTGTTAGTGCCTTGCTCATAACCGTTCTGGTCAACAAGCCATTTTACAATTAATGACTCTAGGCCACTCTCTTTTGTATTGGTAAATGACATAGCTTACACCTCCTCATCATTAGACTCTCCATCAATATTTTCTGAATCATCCTCAATATCGTCGTTATCTTCATCCACGTATTCATAATCCGGAACTTCAATATCTCGAACATCAATTTTACCTGTAACAGCATCTGAAACTAATTTATCTTTCATCTCATGCAATATTTCAATCTCGTCTTCAATCTTTCCGATTACAGATTGATATTCCATCTTAATTTTATCCAAGTAATCAACAATCGCGTCCTGTTCTGCCTGTGGAGGATATACGGTATAAATCGAACCAAATGCTGGTGTATATAGACGATTAAATCCACTTCCAACACCTCTTGATGCATTTGCAAACTGTTCAACCTGTAACGGATTTCTGAATACATATTCATAAAACTTCACATTAACGTATCTGTCCTTTGAAGGATTAAAAACACTGTAATCAGGAGAAACACAACCTTCTCTAGTTACACAAATAAACATTCCGCTCCATGCTTGCATTCTGTTTTCTAGAAGTTGTCCCGGTTTCACTAAACGATAATTTGATAAATCAGAAGCACTTGGTTCTTTATCCGAAGCCTCAGTAAATGGAATAAGTCCTCTCTTTCTACTGAAAGTCAATAATTCAGCATTACACTCGTCATTTCTTTCATTAGTCTCATCAAAAAGCCATTTAATTTTAATAGCTTGCCAATTTTCAGGGATATCTCCCATCCAAAAAACATCACTGTTTTTTAAAGGTGTTCCATTAATTCCATGCGTTACTGCTTCATTTACCGCAAATAATAGATGTTCATTAAGTCTTGCAATCTGCTTGCGTTTAGCTGATATCATCTTATTAATTTTTGATAATTGCCAATCTAAATAACGAACGATTTGGTCTTGTTCATCTTTTGGAGGAACAGGGAGAACAACATTATTCAAGTAATCCATCGAGATACGCATTCGAACAGTATTTAATTTTCCTGTGCTAGATTCATGCATCAATATACCTTTACCTAATCCTAAAAGACTTCTTTGAAAGGTAATTAATCGAAAAATTCTGTGGTAGTACCACACATTGCATCTGTTATCTTCTCTTGGATAGAGCGCGTAATAAACAGGACTTATAGCACCAACCCATTTTGAAACACCTGCTGCCCCAGACACAACATTCATACAGTTAACTAACAAATCGTTTTCTCTGGCAACATTATATAAAGTTAAATCATCCTTTGGTTTATTACCACCAGAGACTTCCTTCTCCGCCACCGGAACAACACCTTGTTTGGCCGTAAGTGAAAGAATAAAATCTGTCACAATAGGGTTATTTCTTTCTTTTCTCTCTTGAAAAATGCGCTTTATTCTTAAGGCATCCCAATGACTTGGAATATCACCGAGCCAATTATCCTTTAATGTTTGGTAATCTTCGTAATGTTTCATAAGCTCAATCCCTCCAAAATGTCACTAAGCATTCCGTCGGTTTCAATTTCTAAAGTTTTTAGTTCTTCAACTATTACATCCATAGAACGAAGTTCCATAGGTTTATAAAAATATCTAATAAACGATAATTCATATCCCGTTTTAATTGTTTTTTCATCAACCCACGCATCTGAAGCATAAGGATGAACTTCGTTCTTCATGAATTGGTCAATTCCTCCCTCATACTTAAATGGAATTATTTCTGTTGTTTTCAAATCACTATCGCTTTCACCCGGTACAATCTTTGCAGCAGCATCTTTCTCTGTAATATACGGGCGAATTTTTTTCAATAAGGCTGCTTTGAGTTTTGTTGCCTTTGAAAAAGCAGTCCAATCATATAAGTCAACGCTTGAAGGCAATGCGGATAAAGCTTTTTTGACTAACAAAGCTTCCTCCTCTTTTTTAAACACTGAGTTTGGAATCTTTCTTTCTGGAAACACCTTCAATCTTAATGGGCGCTCAACCGTAACTGACCAAAATCCAAATTCATCATTATCGAAAACATGACTAACTTCGCTCTCTTCCATTTCAAGGAATATACGAATAATTTCTTTTCTTATTTCAGAAGAAAGTTCGCAATTCTTTTTACCCATGTTTTTTCTCAATGGTGATTTCATAGCAGTTGCGTCTATTAGCTGGATTTTACCTTTTCTTCTTTCTTCCTTTTTATTTGACAAAACCCATATATATGTTCCAAGTGGTGTATTGTAAAACATATTATCTGGAAGGGCGATTATTGCTTCTACCAAATCATTTTCAATCATATATCGTCTTGCGTTACTTTCCCCAGAACCAGCATCACCAGTAAATAAAGATGATGCATTATGAACCTCTGCAATACGACTACCAAGAGGTGTATCATTTTTCATTTTTGAAACATTATTAAGCAAAAATAGAAGCTGACCATCACTTGTTCTAGGAATCATACCCAACTGAGTGCCGTCCTCAAGATATACATTAAATCTACTATCGAGGATATCTTTCTTTCCTCCCATTTTTTCCGCATCTGTTTTCCAGCTTTTTCCGTATGGCGGATTAGCAAGCATAAAATCAAATTGACGAGATGCATTACCGTCTGCGGATAATGTGGAACCGTAAGCAATATGTTCCGCCTGTTCTCCGTCACCTTTTAATAGCATATCTGCTTTACAAATAGCATAAGTTTCAGGATTAATCTCCTGTCCAAACAGATGAATAGATACTTCTTTTCCACGTCTTTTTGCAACTGTCATTAATCTTTCCTGTGCAACTGTTAACATACCTCCAGTACCACAAGCACCATCATAACAAGAATACGTTGCATCCATTATTTTATCCGCAACTGGCATAACGACTAAATCTGCCATAAGGTCAACAACATCTCGTGGTGTCCAGTGTTCTCCGGCTTCTTCATTATTTGCCTCATTGAATCTTCTAACCAATTCTTCAAAAACTGTACCCATACCGTGATTATCCAAAGCAGGCAGCTTGATTTTTTTCATAGTATCATCTGTATAAACAGGTTTCGGACTAAGATTAATGGTTGGAGAGATAAATTTCTCAATAACCGCTCCAAGAATATCAGCATCAATCATCGTATCAATCTGATTACGGAACTTGAATTTTTCCAAGATTTCCTGAACATTAGGTGAGAATCCATCTAAGTATGCTTCAAAGTCAACTTTAAGTGTCTGCTTCTTTGCTCTACTAGTAAGGTCTTTTAATAAGAATGGTGAAGAGTTGCAGAAAGCCTGTCCTGCTGCATTGCATAACGCTGGCCATTGATTTGTAATTCCAGCTTCATCCATTTTCTTTTTCATTTCTAAAACCGACGGTTTTGTTTCTTCAAGCATTGCGTCCAAACGACGAATAACTGTCATAGGAAGAATGACATCTCTATATTTACCTCTGACGTAAACATCTCTTAAGCAGTCGTCTGCAATACCCCATATAAAACTTACGATTGAATTTTGTAATTGGTTATCCATTTTATCATTCTCCTTCAGAAATAATTTCTACAATATCTTCTATTTGACAATCTAAAGCCTTGCAAATTTTGACCAAGGTATCAGTATTAACATTGTCACCACGATTTAATTTACTAAGTGTGTACGAACTAATATTGGCTTTTTCCGCTAAATCTTTTTTCTTCATATCTCGATCTATGAGAAGCTTCCAAAGTTTTTTATAACTCACCGACATATAAAAGCCACCTTTCTAACATTTTCATGTTCTTACTATAATCCATTTTACATTATAATCTAAAACGCTATAAATTTCAACATAATACTTAGTGATACCAAAGTTTTTTATCGTTATTTTTAGAATAAACTTCTACTTCAATAATTTTTCGTAAGAATACTACAAACCTCCTATCTTTTATCCATCTTCGCAAGCTGGCACATTTGAATTTTTTATGTTTTCATATATAATTTAGGAACAAAATAAGATTTCTATGTCGTTTAATAAATAGAGAGCATACTCTCTGGAAAGGAGGCAAAAAAAACATGCCAATATTATTAAAAAGAAAAAACGGCGAAATCACGCCGTTTCGCAATGCGGAATATATTTCTGCGTTCTACTTCATTCCCAAAAGTATTTTAGATAAGTGCGGAGAAGAAATAAACAGGATTCCAAGAAATCCAAGAAAATTGCTTCAAGATCGTCGTGCCATAGAAATAGTAAAAAGTGATTTGTTTAAGCTTGTAATAATTGATGCTTACGCCTTTATGGTGTGGCCTTTTATGGGGCTTGGCGCAAAAAGGGAGATCTATTCAGGATATGAACCATCTTGGAGATATGCGCACGCAGCTTCTATTTGGATTAAAGGAATGGAAGACGAAGGGGTTATCCCTAAGTCACAGGACATATTAAAAAGCAGCAATGTAGACGAAGACCTCGGATATATATCCGAAGAAGAAATCTCAGAAACATTCACTTGGCTCATTCCTAAAATAATGGCAAAACACAATATGAATGAGGTCATTGCTGTGGCGGCTGAATATCGCTGCTTTGAAGATTTTGATTACCGAAAGAGCCGACAAAAAAATTGATTTTTACCGCAAGTGGTATCATACTCGTGCAAAAATATCCGTTGAATCCCTTGATGAATTAAAAGATAAGTATGCAGAGAATACAGACGGCATGGAGTGGGACATTCCCGATGACAGTGTTAATGTTGAGATTACCGTATTAGAACCGATTGTAGTCAGCAAATTTTTAGACACTCTTTCTGAAACAGACAGGAAAATACTCACAATGCGAATGGATGATGTTACACTCGAAAAAATCGCAGAAGAATTAGGTTTCAAAACTCACAGTGCTATTCACAAAAGAATCCGAAAGATTGGCTTGGCTTACGAAAAGTTCAGCGGTGAAGATTTAGGATTCAGCAATAAGAAAATTATCTAGCAACACCTATTGATGTATAAATCGGTAGGTGTTCTTTTATGCGCAAAAGCAGAAAGGAGGTCTTTTGGGTGCAGTACAATCTGATAAAATCGCAGCAAATCAAAATTAAGAACACCCTATGTATGCAATGCGGACACCAAAGCTGTTTAATGATAAGTAGTGATGTCTGCCCTGTTTTTTCGGGAAGCAAACAAGAAATCATTAATATTAAGGAGGACAATCACAATGAAAAAATATCAAGAAACATATATCATCGGTGTTGACCACGGCTATGGAAATATGAAAACGGCTAATTGCTGTTTCCAGACAGGTGTGACCGTATATGATAAAGAACCAATTTTCAAAGACAATCTGCTTGTTTGAAATAACAAGTATTATCTTATTGACGCAGAGCATAAGGAGTTTTCAGCAGATAAAATGCTGGATGAGGATTATTATGTTCTGACGCTTGCGGCTATCGCACAAAGATCGGAAGCAAATTCAACACTTCCACTACAAGATTATTATTAAAAAATCCTGTTTACTGCATTGCTGATGAAATTGCTTACAACCATTTCTACGAAAACGGCGGCGGACTATGTGCTGATCTATCAGAGTTTGACGGTCAGCACGGCTTATCCGCCTACAACAAGACCGACCAAGAAAAGTTTGAGGACGCTGACAGCACCTTCATTTCTTCGAAATTTATGCAGTTAATGTCTGCAAAGCCTGTTTCTGAATGGATTATCTCGGTTGGCAGGCACGAAGGTTTTATTCCGAGTCAACAATGGATTGATACACAAAATATGCTTGATTCCATTGCAGAAAAGTACAACTGCCCACACCGAAAGACTAATGCCCTGCTTGCAGGACTGATCTACTGTCCGCATTGTGGAAAACGACTCAGAGTGATTTCCGAATCGAACCGATGGACAAACGGTAAACCAAGATTCAAGTATGTCTGTCCCGGCTATCGTTTAGGCGAATGTGCTTTTCGTGCTGTTGACGGTGTACTGCTTGATGAATTTGTAGTCAAACAGTTATCCAATCTCTCCGATGAGGACAGCGAATACTTTGTAAAACTGCTAAACCAAAAGGCTTCGGATATTTTTAAGAATTCTCAGAATGAGCAAGAACTAATCGAATTAAAGAAAAAGAAAGCACAGCTTGAAACTGCTATTTCAAATCAGGTGAAAAATCTGCGTGAAGCAGACGAAAACTTAAAACGGTTTATACAAGACGATGTAAAGGGACTGACAGATGAGCTTTCTGAAACGGAAACTTTGCTCCAAAAATTAGAGGACAGCAGGCAAAGTCAGATGTATGCTGTCAGAGATATTGAAGAAATAAAAGAACGGCTGTTATCCTTTGAGATATACGCAAAAGGCGCACAGCCGGATGTGTTGGTAACGCTGATACAATCCTTTGTGGAGCGTATCTATATAGTCGATGAAAACGACGAGCGTTACTGTCATATCTTTATTAAAGGTTGCACCAAAGAGGACTATGATGAGTTCTTCCGGGCAACCGGTTACATATCTGGTACGAGAGAAACAGGTACTATCACACACAAATTGCCTTTGCGTGATTCAGATAAGTGTTGCAAAACCAACAGTTTCAAAAATATTTAAGATACATGCAAGCAAGGGCAGATTGTTTCATGGTAAATGCTCACATACGTGATATCACACATTTACTTATTTGAACGTAATGAACTACCAGATACTACAATAAGATACCATCTAAGAACGCTTTAAAGGAAAGGAACACTGTTTAAGAATTCATGATATCCTTTCGCAGTGTTCCATTAAGTACTTATTTAATGTTTGTAAATATTATAGAAGGCAGATTTCCCAGGAAATACTGCTACATCACCCAGCTCTTCTTCAATACGAAGCAATTGATTATATTTGGCAATACGATCAGTTCTTGACATAGAACCAGTCTTAATCTGACCGGCATTGAATGCCACTGCAATATCGGCAATCGTCGTATCTTCAGTTTCACCGCTTCGATGGGATACAACTGCCGTATACCCATGTTTCTTAGCCAGCTCCATAGCATCAAAGGTTTCCGTCAATGTGCCAATCTGGTTTACCTTGATCAAAATGGAATTAGCGATATCTTTATCAATACCTTCCTGTAAGATTGCCGGATTTGTTACATATAAATCATCACCAACCAACTGGATTTTCTTGCCTAAATGCTCCGTCAGTTTCTTCCAGCCATCCCAATCACGTTCGCCTAAGCCATCTTCAATCGAAATAATCGGATATTTTTCTACCAGTTCATCATACCAGGCAATCATCTCATCGGTTGTCTTAGAACCCTGACCTGATTTTTTCAAATCATACATTTTCGTTTCCGTGTTGTAGAATTCACTAGCCGCAACATCCATAGCAATGCAAATATCTTCTCCGGCCTTATAACCAGCAGCTTTGATTGCTTCCATAATAGCTTTCAATGGCGCTTCGTTATCTTCCAGATTCGGTGCGAAACCACCTTCATCACCAACAGCTGTTACTTGACCTTTTTCCTTTAATACTTTTTTCAAGGCATGGAAAGTTTCAGCGCCCATTTGAATTGCCTCTTTCATACTTTTAGCACCAATTGGCATAATCATAAACTCCTGGAAATCTACCGAAGAATCCGCATGACTTCCTCCATTTAAGACATTCATCATTGGTACTGGCAATGTTTTCGCATTTATGCCGCCTAAGTAACGATATAATGGCAATCCATAAAAGTTAGCCGCCGCATGGGCAACCGCTAAGGAAATACCTAAGATGGCATTTGCACCATATTTTGACTTATCCTTTGTGCCATCAGCTTCAATCAAAGCTTTATCAATTGCCGCCTGATCAGTAACATCCAAACCAATCACCACATCTGCCAAGACTTCATTCACATTGTTTACGGCAGTCATGACACCTTTGCCATTAAAGCGATTCTTATCACCATCGCGTAACTCTAAGGCTTCACGCTCTCCGGTGCTGGCACCGCTTGGTACAATGGCGCGGCCAAATGCTCCACTGACCGTTTCCACCTCAACTTCTATGGTAGGATTTCCTCGCGAATCGAGAACTTCTCTTGCGTGTACATCAACAATAACAGACATAATTTTGTCCTCCTTTATTATCTATTCTCAGTATAACACCAGGAACTGTACAAAGAAAGAAGTTTGCTCAATCTAACTAAATTTCACATATTTCTATAACAATTCCTGTAAATCATCTACGATATGCGTAGGATGAATACCTAATCGATCAATATCCTCTCTTTGATGAACGCCGGTTGTCACAAAAACGGTTTCAACTTGATTGCGTACACCTAACAGAATATCTGTTTCCAGATTATCACCGATCAGTATCACATCCTCTTTCTTTTTATGTAAAAAGTCTAAAGCTTCTTCTAAAATCGTATCATGAGGCTTGCCAATTTTCGGGCTTTTTTGTTGTGTTGCATATTCAAACATAGCTACAACAGAACCATTTCCAATGGAAAAACCATCCGGCTGTGCCAGTATGCGATCATCATTTGTCCCAATCAGCTTGGCGCCATTTAGAAGCAGCTTTAAAGCTTTGGAATATTTTTCATAAGTTCCGGAAGTATCTAAGCCGACAAAAACAAAATCAGCGTTTGTATCATCTATGGTAAACCCTTCATCCTCCAGAGCTTCTTTTAAACCATCCTGTCCGATATAATATGCTTTTCTGCCTTCATAATGCTTACGGGCATAGATAGCTGCAGCCATAGCACTAGTGAAAAAATGTTCTTCCTTGATACCGCAATATCCCATGCGTTCCATATGTTCTACATTTTGGCGTTTTGTGCGTTTGGCATTATTCGTTAAAAAGTAAAATTTTTCCTTGCGTTTGATTAATTCATGAACGAAGTGCATAGCACCTTCAATCAATAAAGTTCCCCGATACATTGTTCCATCGAGATCAATTAAATACGTTTTCTTCATCTTATCCCTGCTTTCTTACCCATAATAGTAAAGCATATCCTACTGGGAAAGCAAGCGTTATCTGTTTCTGCTGCGTGTTTTTCGTTTTCCTGGATTGATTAGAATCATACCTGCAAGAATCAGTCCTACCGGCCAGTAGTGTTCTGCTATGTAAGAAAGGTAACCATATAATTGCTGTTGATTGATGCTTGGCTCAATCAGCAGAAGGATGCCACTGATACCCAGAATGATTCCAATGCGTTCCCTCATATTATCACTTCCTGCTTACAGTATAGTAAGACATTCCTGCTAATTTTGTCAGATTGCGGAAGAAAACCTTTTTTTATGTTTTTATCAAATTTATCAACAGGTTACCATCTTTAAAACGTATCATATACTACCCATATATTGTGATTCACTTACTATAAACGGCTGACATCTTATGTTTTGCTTTGCATATTTATATCTGCTTTGTTATGCAGCAAAGCCATTTTCATCCAAATAAAAAAAGCCTCAAAACCAGATTGGTTTCAAGACTCTTTCCGTCTATTTTACAGCTCTACTTTTTCTAAATCACCATAGCTGATTTCAGTTGGCGTTTCACGTCCAAATAAAATCAATAAGACGATAGCTGTTTGGGAATCCTCGTGTAATTCTTCCACCGTTCCTTCGGAATTCGCAAAAGCACCACTTAAGATACGAACACGATCTCCTACAGCAAAGTCAATCTGTACTTTACGCTCACTCATGCCAAGACGACGCAGAATTGCTTCCATTTCATCTTCGGCAACTGGGAAAGGCTTAGCTCCACCACCACTGGATCCGATAAATCCGGTAACTCCCGGTGTGTTACGCACAATATACCATGCCTCATCTGTCATGATCATTTCTACGAATAAATAGCCGCTGAAAGGATTTTTGGTCTTTTCAACTTCTTTGCCATTTTTATATTCGATCTCTTTTTCCTCTGCTACAACGATGCGAAACAGAAAATCCTGCAAGCCCATGGTTTCAACACGACGCTCCAGATTTTCCTTAACACGGTTTTCATGTCCGGCATATGTATTTACCACATACCATTGTTTTTTCTGTTCTTCTGCCATGTCTTGCCTCCTACATTCCAATTAATTTCAAAAAGCCGGATGATGCAACCTGACATAGGAAGAAAAACAATCCTAAAACAGCTGTAAATGCGATGACCGTCGCACTGTCTTTTGCCAAATCTTTACCCTTCGGCCAGCGAATTCGTTTCATTTCGGTTAAAATACCATTAATACTGAACCACTTCATAAGAAACCTCCTTATTTTGTTTCTTTATGTATCGTATGCTTGCCACACTTCTTACAAAACTTTTTCAATTCAATACGCTCATTATGCGTTTTCTTGTTTTTTGTAGTTGTATAGTTTCGAGAAAGACATTCGGTGCAGGTGAGAATTACTTTATCGCTCATGAAAAAAACACCTCTTTCTTTGCTTATTAACTTTATCATAAAGTCTTGTCTTAGTCAATTCCATCTTTTTGCTTACGTAGTTTTCGCACCATATAATCTATGGTATTACGCGATAAATGCAGCTTTTCCGCAATTTCTTTATAAGTATATCCCTGCATACGCATAGCAAGGATTTGATATTCCCTCTCTTTAAGAATAACTTTTGATTCGCTTAACAGCTGTCGCAATTGTTCATTCTGCAGTTCTTTTTTAGCATGTGGAAATGCTTCATTTCCTTCCCTGAGATAATGACCACTTTCATCACAGGCTTCAAACCCATACAGCATAGTAAACTCATCTATATGACTCTGATAGCGCGCTTGCTTTTTCACATAATCAAGAATTACATGCTTCACAATTTTCATGTAATAAGTAGCAAAGGAGCTTTGCTTATCCATCTGATAAGAATCAATTGCTTCTGATAGTTTAATCATGCACAATTGATATAACTCTTCACGATTTCGCTGATTCATCCCAGTGCTATGCTGATGAATCATTCGCCAAACTTTTACGCTATAGTTCTGTATGAAAAGATGCAATGCGACATCTTCCATTTGCCGATACATATAAAGAAGCTCATAATCATTTTTACGATTGGTGTTTTCCATAATACCCTCCTCGTGAGAGTATGGAAAAGGATTACGTTATTTATCATATACGATATACAATAGGACATACTTCTTTCTGCATGCTATTGAAGTAAGTATTTATAAAGGATGTCTTTGGTTGTAGATTTCATACAACAAAATGCCACAGGCAACACTGGCATTCAAACTGGTTACAACCCCTTCCATAGGAAGTCGTACACAATAATCACAGTTTTTCTTTACCAAAGAACTGATGCCAAAGCCTTCACTACCCACAACTATTACGAGTGGTACATCGTATTGCCCTTCGCGATAATCACGAGAATTTTCGAAATCAGCACCAACGACCCAAAATCCCTGTTTCTTTAAATATTTAATAGATTGCGCCAGGTTTGTCACCATGGCGACCTTTACCGTATCAATGGCTCCGGTACTGACTTTTGCCACCGTCGGGGTTAAGCCAACATTGCGATGTTTACCAATAATGACACCATCCACACCAACACAATCGCAGGTACGCAAGATTGCTCCCAAATTATGGGGATCTTCCAAACCATCCAACATCACGAACAAAGGCATTTTACCTTTGGGTATGCTTTCTAACAATTCCAATAATTCATATGTCTTATAGTCATCAATTTTTGCAGCGATTCCCTGATGATTTCCCTGTAACATACCATCCATTTTTTTACGCGGTAAAATCTTACATGTGATCTTATGCTCCTTGATAAGCTTTTCTAAAGCTGTATCTCGCATACCTTCTGCCATCAGGATCTCATAGATTTTTTTATCCTCCTGCAGTAACTGTTTTACTACATTTTTACCATATACATATTGTGTCATTTTACATCTCCTAATGCAACAATGCGTTGCCATAGCTGTAAAAGCCGTTCTTCTTTTTTCATCAGATATAGCCAGCCAAAAACAGCTTCTAAGCCGGTAGCTTTGCGATAAGTGATAACATCCGCATTTTTTGCCTTACTTTTAGGATTGGTATTTCTGCCACGTAAGACAATAGCCCATTCTTCTTCTGTAAAAAAGCCCTCGGTTTCTAATTGATTCAAAAATCCTGCCTGTGCTTTGGCACTGACCCATGCCTCACTGAATTTTTGTAAGTCCTTGGATTTCTGATAACCTTTCGATAATAGCAGCTCTCTTACATACAGTGACATCACAGCATCTCCCATGTAAGCCAAGGAAGTACCATTATACTCCTGTATTTCCATTACAGAATACCCTTTTCGATAAGGCGGGCGCGATAGTCATCGGCCGTAGCAAAATCTTTTTCCTTCACGGCAGCTTTCCACTTGCGATGCAAATCTTTATCCTCATCGGATAAGATCAAGCGGTTATTTTCAATTCCTAACACATCCAACATCGTTTCCACTGTTTTGACAATTCTTTGCAAGAAAGCCAAATCGGTTTCCCGCTGGCGAATCGTCTGATTTAAGACTTTCACTGTCTCAAACAAAGCTGCAAAGGCATTTGGCGTATTCATATCATCCTGCATTGCATCCATGAATGGGGTAAGCAAAGTATCTTCTGTTTCATCCGTAATCTCCACATCCGCAAGAGCTAGCTTTACATACGCCTGTTTTAAAGAAGTCTGTACCTTTTGCAATTCCTTCTTCGCTGTTTCAATGGCCTCTTCGTTAATATTCAGAGGGCTGCGATAGTGTGCCGATAAGAATACCCAGCGTAATACATTGCCGCCAATTTTTTCAATCATGTCTTTAGCCCAAATGACATTTCCTAGTGACTTACTCATTTTTTCACCGTCGATATTCACCATTCCATTGTGAATCCAATAGTTCGCAATCGGTGTTTCATAAGCCGCTCTTGATTGTGCAATCTCATTTTCATGATGCGGGAATTTCAGATCCATACCACCGCCGTGAATATCAATCGTATGCTCTCCATGAAATTCCTTATTGATCATGACAACACATTCTGTGTGCCAGCCAGGTCTTCCAACGGACCATGGGGAATTCCATTGAATGCCCTCTTCCGTACGTTTCCACAAGGTGAAATCCAAAGGATTTTCTTTCTTGCTGTTTTCATCGATACGCGCTCCCACCATCAAATCATCGATTTGTTGATTTGACAGTTTCCCATAGCTTTCCACACTGTTGACACGAAAATACACATCTCCGTCAATTTCATAGGCATGACCTTTTTTCACTAACAGTTCAATAAAGGCAATAATGGCATCCATCGTTTCTGTAACCCTTGGCGCTGCATCTGGCATCATGGCATGCAATGCCAGACGATCGTCGTTATAGGCTTTGATAAATTTTTCCGTAATCTCTTTTTCACTAACTCCACATTCTTTTGCGACTTTGATGATTTTATCATCTACGTCGGTATAATTTGACACCATTTTCACCTTATATCCTAATGCCTGAAACGTTCTTTTCAGTGTGTCAAAAACAACGATGGGGCGGGCATTTCCTATATGAGGATAATTATATACGGTAGGGCCACATACGTACATATTGACCTCATGTTCATGGATTGGTTTAAACTCTTCGATCGTCTGATTTATACTATTGAATAGCTTCATAACTTACCTCCTAGCAATAAAAAAAGCACTTCGACTGCAAAGACGCCTATCTTAGACGCGGTTCCACTTTGCTTGAAATATGCTTTTCCACTCTTCACGTATAACGCCGTGTCACGTATTTTTCTACTTATCGAAAAATCCCTCAAAGGGGCATTCCCTGTTACCTTATGCTTTCTGCTTCCACCATCCAGAAATCGCTATGCCACAATGGTATCAAGTACTCATCCTTTGTCATCAGTTTTTTATAGTATAACAAGCTTAAGGCCAGAGTTCAATACTAACTCTTTCCTTTTTGTTCATCTAAAAGCTTCGTAATATCTTTGAACTGTTCCAATAGATCTTCTTGGATGCTGCTTTCTTTTAGTTTATTCACATAGACAGCATCGAGTTCATCCAAATCATCAAGTTCGTTTGTTTCTCCTTCATCATTGGTATTTAATTTCGTGCGTAATGCCATCCATCTCACCTCCGAATGCTTATAGTTTACACCTTTTCACAATATTTAAAAAGTGCTTTCCTCAACATTTATAATATTTACCATGATTTTCATAGAGCTCTAAGACGAAATCACCAGTAGACAAGCTAGGCTCATATGTGTAAAAAAAAGGAAGACAACAAAAAAGGACTGCAGCATTAAGCCACAATCCTATTTAAGTTCTTACAATACTTGAATTAAGCTAATTCAGAGAAGTATTTGATTGTTCTAACCATCTGGCTAGTGTAAGAGTTTTCGTTATCATACCAAGATACAACCTGTACCTGAGTATTTCCATCTTCCATTTCGATAGCCATTGTCTGAGTAGCATCGAACAGAGATCCAAAACGCATACCGATGATATCGCTAGATACGATTGGGTCAGTGTTGTAACCGAAAGATTCGTTAGCAGCAGCTTTCATAGCAGCGTTGATTTCATCAACTGTAACTTTACCCTTAACAACAGCAACTAAGATAGTAGTTGATCCTGTAGGAGTTGGAACACGCTGAGCAGAACCGATTAATTTACCGTTCA
>NZ_CEVYEL010000045.1:0-20824 GCF_982403165.1 Longicatena sp. | reverse complement strand
ATGAAATATTTACCTGTTATCTTAATATTTTATATATTTTTTATTGCATACTATAGCTATGAGATGGGAGCAAGATGATGTCCAGCATGCCTTGACAGATAAGCAAGAAGATACCACCTTAAATGATATGGCAGATGCTCTTTTGCACGCAATACGTTATAATCAGGCAAAAGTGTTTCCGGATGTTGTGTGTCGTATTCAAAAAGAGGCGGAAACAAATGAAATTCTGGCGATACGTAAAATATTGGTGAAGCTTTTTCATATTCTGCAGAATAAAATGAACCAGTGTGAGGATATGAAGGATTATGTGACATTGCTAAGTGAGAAAATCGATGGTATCTCTTATGATAATCCCACGCAGGATGAGGCAACCTACATTCGTTATGAAGTTAAGCATGTAATCCATGCCATTATCAAATCACACAGTAAATCAATGAACAAGATTGTTTTGGATGCGTATACTTATATCGGTAAGAATTACCACCGTTCTATCGGGTTAAATGATTTAGCGAACTAATTAGATTTAACTCCTCAATATATCAGCTCTCTTTTATCGCAACATACAAAAAATAGTTTTACCAATATCTTAGCAGAGTATCGCGTTGAAAAGGCAAAGCAATTATTATTAAACAATCGCAAGATCAAAGAGGTTTCCAGTTTGGTAGGTTTTCAGAATCAAAATTATTTTGCGAAAACCTTTAAAAAAGTAACAGGCTATACACCTAAAGAATACAAACAGATGCATGTGATGAAAGATATATAAATGGCTGTTTTCATTTTGTATTTATGTTGTAAGAAGTATGGGGGTTAGCATATGCATGAAGGATTGTATGGATAAATAAGAAAATTTAAAAAGCGTTTAGAAGCAAGGAAAGAAGCCATCTGTATACGGGTCGGCTTTTTTTAATTGCGAAAAAAAGATAACCAAAGAATTGTTATATTTTATCGGTGATTTACCGGAATTTTATTTACGTTTTCTTTTTTATGGTTAGTGAAAAAGTGCTTTTTTATTTATATTGCTCTGTTTTTTAGAATTTATTGTCAATTTATTGACACTGGTTATCTTTTTCTATATTCTGTAAGTAGGAATTAAATAAGGTGTTTTATTCATAATAAAAATAACCTATATATCTACATAAATATTTGTATCCGGATAATGAAAGGTATTTATGAATAAAATGCGAGGTTATAAAATGTGATTATCGCTGTTTAATTAGCAATATTTACAAGGTTGTATTTGTACTTCATAATAAAACCCATACATGGGCTTTATCATATAGGTGTTTATGACATAAGGGCACATCACATCAAATAGTTTTAATAACAGAGAATAATGATTAGGAGGAAAACATGAAAAGGAAAAGTAGGAAGGTATTGGTCGCAACAGTTGCGACTGTTTCTATGCTGGGAGGAGAAATCGCATCCGGCATCTCTTTAAGAGCGTTTGAAAATGTAGCGGTTTTCGATATGAATACGATTGAAAACAGAACCGGAAGTATCACGGTCAACAAGCAGACAAAGGATAAGCAACCTTTAGCAGGGGCAACCTTTGCCATCTATAAGGTTATGAGCTTCACTCCTTCAACGGCAGATGCTTCTGCTAAATATGAACCAACCACGGATTTTGCGCAAGCATTACAGGGGATTAAGGCGGATGAACTAGGGACATATTCCGCTACAGAAATGGAAAAGCTTATTACGACCTTGACGGCAACAGCCAATACCGCAGATGTAAAAGCTACTGCAAGCATGACAACCCCTGCATCCGGTACGGTCACCTTTGAAAATCTTGACCTGGGATATTATCTGGTAGTAGAGACTTCTGCACCGGATGGATATGTGGCAGGAAAGCCATTTTTGATTGCCGTGCCTTCCAGTGATAACTATACGGATGAGAATGCAGCAGGTACAAAATGGGTCTATGATGTAACTGCGACACCTAAAAATGAGAAAGTGACGATACATAAGGAACTCACAGCAGAAAGTGATGGTTCGGTAGCAATTGGAGATTTTGTACAATATCAGATAACGACGCTGATGCCAAGCTATACCGATGACTATTTTGAAGGTGAGAATAAAGTAGTTTTCGAAATTCAGGATACGATGGATGATGGCTTAGCAATACAAAATGATAGCGAACATGCAATTACGGTAAAGGTGAATGATGCTGTCATAGAAGCATCCGATACGACCTATGCCATAACAGCAGCAAATGTAAGCAAAGAGACAGCAGATTTTAAGATCGTGTTCACAAAGGCCTTCCTAAAGGCGCATAAAGGAGAAAAGGTAGCAGTAACCTATTATGCGAAAGTAACGGAGAAAGCCATACAGGGAAATGCCGGAAATGAAAATGCGGCAGTGATCGTATATAATCATAAGCCAAATGCCACCACAACAAGTGAAAAAGAAACAGCTTATGTATATAGCTTTGGGATCAATGTGAAGAAATTTACGAAAGAAGGTACACCACAAGTTTTGCAAGGTGCTAAATTCGTCTTATTAGAGAAAGATGGCAAAACACAGATCGGGGAAGAAAAGAGCACAAATGCAGATGGTGAGATAGCTTTCGGCAAATTGGATGAAGGGACCTATTATCTAAAGGAAACGGCATCACCTACAGGATATACCTTGTTGGCAGAAGCAATCAAGGTAGAGATCATAGCAGAAAAAGATGAAACGACGAAGAAAGCAAATGGAAGATTTACAGTGAAGGTAAACGATCAGGAAGTAAATGCGACAACAGGAGAATATAGCAGCTATATCGATGAGGAAGCAGGAACAGCCAATATAGCAGTAGAGAACCATAAAGGATTTACGTTGCCATCCACAGGAGGAATGGGAATCACGGTATTCTTAGCAATTGGTGGCATAGGAATCTTAGGCATAAGTATTGTAATGTTGAAGAAGAGCAGGAAACAGGCAGAATTATGAAGATGACGAAGCGGATGGTATCAGTCTGTTTCGTTTTCGTATTTTTGTTCTTTTTAGGTATCATGGATTATCCCTTTGTGTCACGATTAATTAATCAACGAAACTACGATGGAGTCATTATTGAATATGATGATACAAGCGCAAAGCTGGATGCAAACAGAAAAGAACAATTTTTTAAAGAAGCGAAACAATATAATGAAGAACTAAGTAATGGTAGTGGTATCTCAATCATAGATGCTTTTGCTCAAGATCATAGCATGGAGAAAAAGTATACACAGCTTTTAAATGTTGCCAATAATGGAGTGATGGGAGTTGTTGATATTCCTAAACTACATGTCTCTTTACCTATTTATCATGGAACATCAGAAGAAGTTTTGCAAAAAGGGGCAGGACATTTGGAAGGCACTTCCTTACCGATTGGTGGGATCTCGACACATGCATGTCTTTCAGCACATCGTGGATTGCCAAACAAAAAGATGTTTACAAGCTTAGATGAATTAAAAAAAGGAGATATTTTTCTGATTACGGTCCTGGGAAGAAAAATGGCCTATAAAGTGAATAATATACAGATAGTCTTACCAAGTGACATTAAAGCCTTACACATTCAAAAAGGAAAAGACTTGGTAACATTAATTACATGTACACCATATGGAGTGAATTCACATCGTTTGTATGTAACAGGAGAAAGAACAGAATATAAAGAAGAAATGAAAACAGACAATAGCATTGGGCTGCCCTGGTATTATGATTGGTGGTGGGTACCAGTGAATATCGTCTTGTTAAGTGTATTGGGAATCTTATTATATCAATATAATAGAAAACCGAAAGTGAAAGAGAAAGTAGAATGAGGAAGGGCATATGAAAAAGAAATTGCAGTTGTTGATGAGTGTGGTAATGGTCTTAGCAATCATGCTTACACCGATACAGGCAAACAGCGGAAGGATAAACATCCAATTGAAAGATCTGCCCGGCGATTGGGATGAGAAAGCAGGAGTGGTCTTTACGCTATATCAGGTAGGAAAGATGAGCAATGATGGAAAGGCAGAACTGGATGCCAAGTATGACATGAGCCTGCCAAGCGATGCACAAGGATTGCAGAAGATCGCCAAAAAGCTTACCGCAAAAGAAGGGAAAGAGCTCATCGAAAAGAAGACGACCGACAAGAATGGCTGTCTGTCTTTTGAGAATGTCAAAAATGGCATCTATCTACTTGTACCCTCTCATATGGAAGCCTATGGAAGTATCGATCCTTTTATCGTGACGCTGCCAATGTATGAGGAAGTAAACAATGCTATTCAAGGACCTACTTATATGCTGCAGATAGAACCCAAAGCATCACCTAATGAAGAACCTATAAAACCAGTTCCTCCAGTGGATCCGGATGATCCTGAGACTCCGGATGTCAAAGAACCAGAGAAACCTGTTGAACCAGATAAACCGGTAGGTCCGGATCAATCCGATAAAGAACCTAATGTACCGGAAACCAATGAACCGCAGAAAGAACCCAATAAACCAGAGACACCACAAAAGGAACCATCAAAATCAGAAGAACCAGAGAAAGAAACAGAGGAAACAAAAACAGGAGATACGACAAGAAGAGGTCTGTATGTCTTGTTGATCATGTTATCCGGTTTTGGTATGTATATCATCTATAATAAGCATAGGAGAGGGAGAGAATTAGGTGATGAAAAATAAAAAAAGATTCACTGCTTTTCTATTAGCAGCTTCCATGCTGTTCATAAATACGAATTCCTCGTTGTTTGCCAAAGAAGAAGCAAAAGGGGAAGAAATTAGTGAGCAGTCAGATAAAACAAGACAACCATCCAGCATAAGCTATGCCCCAACGCAGCAGGCACTCTCAGGAAGCATACCGCCTGAAGAAACGAAAGAGGAGCCAAAAGAAGAAGCAGAAACACCAAAAACAAAGGAAGCTGTTCAGACGGTAGAAGTCAAAACAACGATCTATTTGGATGCCAATAAGAATGAAAAGAAAGATAAGGAAGAAAAAGGTGTATCCCATATCGAAGTACGCTTGTATAAGATGCTGGAAGGAACAGTGGAAAAAGAGGCAAGCTATCAGGCAATCATCAACATCAAGGGAGAAGTGTATCCTAAGGATGTAGAAGCAGGAAGCTATCGCATCGAATATGAGAGCATGGATAGCGAGAAGGATTTGAAGGATTATACGGGGGTATCTGGAAATGACGAGAATACCAAAAAATTATCTGAAAATGCCATGATCATCCAAGGGAAAGCATCATTAGTATTAAGCACAGTTGTTATAGATACAGATAAACAATATTTTAGAGCAGGAACCGATATTCAAAAATCAGACTTCAAAGTTTATAAAGTATATTCAGATGAATCATTGGTATTGATACCGGAAGATCAATTTCATATCGATTTAAAGACTGTTCCAAATAATGATAAAGAGGTCTTCAATTTAAAATTCACTTTGATCCAAGATGAAATCGGTAAAACGATAAGCAAAACTGAGGCATTTGTCATACAAAGAGAAATAGCATTAGATCAGCTTATGGTAAAGAATGGCGTAACAGACTTAATAAGTGGAAAGCATGTCATCTTAAATGAAGGAGATGTCATCATACCGGAAGAGATACTGTATAATGAGAAACCATACTTTATTACAAGTATAGGATCATCAGCATTTTATATGAATAAAGCAATTACAAGTATTAAAATACCAGAATCTATAAAGAGCATTGAATATGAGGCATTCTATTATTGTGAAAATTTGAAAGGTGAGTTAATCTTACCCAAAACACTAAATTACATAGGAAGATTTGCATTTTATTATGGTAGTGGATTAACAGGTAACTTAGTTATTCCAGATTCTGTAACAAGCATAGGAAATTATGCATTCTTAAGTTGTGACAGTCTTGAAAAAATCATCATTCAAGGTAAATCTGAAGGAGAAATTACAGGCTCTCCTTGGGGTGCACCAGACACAGTAACTATTGAATGGCAACCATCACAGGAAGGGGCATGATATTATGAAATATATAAAACGAATCAGTGTACTATTGCTTGCTGCTTTCTGTATGGTCGCAGGTATGCAAGCTATACAGGCAGAGGAAACGACGAGAGTGACCTTTACCAATGAAGAGAATAAGACTCCTGACCTCTTTATCACCAAGCATGTGGAAAGTGCTGATGAGCGCTATGAGGTACCAAAGGATGTAGCTTTCAAGTTCGTATTGAAGCTAAATGAAAAGCTTGCCAATAAGGAACAATACCGTGTGTTTAATGAAAACGGAGATGAGGTATACAATCATCAGGATGGTACGATATCTTCGGAAACAACCAATAAGATACCTTTCATGACCGATCGTAATGGAAACTTTACCTTATATGGTGGATATACTGCAAAATTTGAGTATGTCGGCAATGGGGTATCCTATGAGATCTCAGAGCTGCCGCAAGAAAACTTTCAACAGGTTTCTCCGGCAGCGGGGACCTCTGCCATCGGTACGATCAAACCAGATGGTGCCAGAGTTGAATTTGTGAATCTGTATATGCCATATGTTGAGCAGAAGACAACGGATCTGATCGTGACAAAGCATATCTCCTTTCCACAAGGTTATGTATATGATGGAGAAGATAGCTTTCACTTTACCTTGAAGCTGGAAGGGAAAGCATATGCGGATGAGGCATATACGATCAAGAATAGCGATACTGGCGAAGAAGTAAAAGAAGCAAGGACCGATGAAAACGGCAGGTTTACCTTAAAAGGCGGACAGAATGCTGTCTTTAAGGAAGTCAAGGCAGATGTGGACTATGAGGTCGTTGAGGAAAACGCAGAAGGTTGGCGAGTATTGGGGGATGTAAAACAAAGTGGAGCGACACAGGCACCGGTAACAGCAGTACAATATACGAATGCGATCGCTTCCTTTGGGGTCAATAAGACAATGAGCGATAAGAGCACATCGGAAGAAACGTTTACGTTCTTGTTGATGGATCATATGAAGAAGGCATGGAGCAATGCAAAGTATGTACTGTATGATAGTGTGAGTGGAAAACGTGTAGATGGTGTAACCTATACAACCGATGAGAATGGACATTTCACCTTGAAAGCGAATGAGACCGCCATGTTCTTAGGGATAGCACCGGGGACCCTGTATGATGTACAGGAAATAGTAAAACCGGGCTATATCCAAAAGACACCGGTAAGCAATGAAGGCTATGAGAACAAGGTCGTAGGCGATAATGTAGAGATATTGCCGTTCGTCAATGAAAAGATGAAGGAAGAAGGAATCTTATCAGTAACGAAGCTGATCGAGAATAAGACGGATGAGATACCCATGGATGATATCAAGTTTACTTTTGTATTGAGCAGAAAGAATGGGGACGTTTATGAAGCTGTCAAGAATGCGAACTATGTCATAGCACTCGGTGATTCCGAAAGCACCTATAAGACGAATGAAGCAGGCGAGTTCCAGATAAAAGGGAATCAGACCGCACTATTTCGAGAGCTGAAACAAAAAGAAACGTATAAGGTAGAAGAGAAACAGACGAATGTAGAATACACCATCAAGACAGAGGCCCAAGAAGAAGTATTAGAAAAGAACATCCAATTCTTATATACGAATGAGTATACACCAAAAGCAATCGATCTATATCTGAAGAAGGCAAATCGCGAAAAGGAAGGAATAGCAGGAGCGAAGTTCACGTTGTATAGGGATAAAGAACTGACGAATGCGATCGCAAGCTATGAGAGCGAAACGGAAGAGAAGTGCATGATTGAAAATGTGCGAGCAGGAACCTACTATCTGAAAGAGACACAATCACCAAAAGGCTATCGACTCTTGGAAGGGGCCATCAAGATCGAGATCACAAGAGAAGAAGGAACAGGGAAGCTGCTGGTGAAGATAAACGAGAAGGAGTATGGCCAAAGCGAAGGGAATGAGCAGATCCAGATCGAGACGAAGAAGGTAGGAGAGAATGACGAGCTGCATATGGTAGTATACAATGATAAGAATTTTTGGATACCGATCACCGGAGGAACAGGAATCTATGTACTGATAGGGATCGCGATGATAGGATGTATAGGAGCTCTTGTGGCATTGCGAAAGAAAGTGAAGATGGAGCATTGTTCAGAAAGTATAAAGAGGGCATGAAAGCATGATGAAGATGTATGTGATCGAGACATCAAAGATGCAGGAGATATGCCAACAAAAGACAGGGATAGCAGAGCAGCAACTATGCTTAAAGTTATTCTCTGAGGTACATGGTCAGATCCAAATGAAAGAACACGATTTCCAAAGCATATGGAAGATCATAACGCAAGATCATCCAAGAAGATATATAAGTAAAAAGGTACATGATCAGAAGAAACAGGGTTATTATTTATGTATAGAGGATACGAAGACCTTGATCGAATTGCGTAAGCGATTAACAAAGATCGAAATGGAAGAGGTATTAGAAAAGCTACGAAAAGAAGATCGTCATGTTTATCGTAATGATTATCTATATTATTTGGATGCGATGAAACGAGCAATGCTAGAAGGTATACAAGCTGCAATAAAAGAAGATTATGGTCTTGTCTTTTATTATGATTAAGGCGATAAGGATGTACGTGTAAAATGTTGTAATATGAAAAAAACCCCATGCGGTTTTTTTCATGTGTCCTCTAGTAAAAACGAAAGAATCTTAAATATTTCTCCTATATCATAATATTTTACCATTTATAAAAAATATAATGAAAATGGAAAGGAATAGAATATGGAAATACTTTAACAAAGGCTATAAAAGGTTTAGAACCAATCAAAACTGATACGAGTGCTTTAAGAACATTAATTGCGGCAGTAGAACAGCTTGCAGAAACAGACTATACAGCAAACAGCTATAAAGTGGTTGCTGAAAAATTACAAGAAGCAAAAGCAGTACTAGAAAAAACAAACCCAAGTACTGAAGAAGTGAAAAAGGCAGAGCTTGCATTACAAAATGCCCAGAAAGCGTTAGTTGTAAGAGCTAGCAAGGAAAGTGTAGATGTATTAAAGCGACTTGTTGAAGATGGTAAGAAAATGAAAGATGCTTATACTGAGGAAGCCTTTAAGGATGTGCAGACAGCGTTAGATTTGGCACAAGGTTTATTGACAGATCCATCAAATATGGCGGAAGTAACTACAAAAGAAGTCGTGCTATCCTTATCTACAGCTATCGATGCATTGCATAAGCTTACCCTTCAAGAAGCGAAAGAACAGCTTGCCGAAATGATTACGTATGCAGATACACTGTTAAAAGCAAATACTATTGAACAAATGACTGCAGAAAGCGTACAGGCATTACAAACGGCACTGAAACAGGCGAAGGAAGTAATAGCAAACGAAAAAGCATCACTTGAACAAATTAAGACGACACATACAATTCTTGTGAATGCAGTAAAAGGATTAAAACCACAAGAGTCAGTGACGCCTGATACAACGGCACTACAAACACTTATTAAAGAAGTGAAAAAGGTAACAGCTGATCTTTATACGGTGCAAAGCTATGAAGCACTAAGCAAGAAATTGCAAGATGCAAAAGCGATATTGGAAAAAACAAATCCAAGTGCAGATGAAGTAAGCAAAGCAGAACTTGAATTACAAAGTGCCCCAAATGCATTCGTCGTTAGAGCAAGCAAGGAAAGTGTAAAGATATTAAAAACACTTGTTGAAGAAGATTAGAAGTTAAAAGATTCTTATATAAAAGATGAGTTCAAAGACGTGCAAACGGCTTTAACATTGGCAGAAAGTTTATTAAAAGATCCATCTAATATGAGTGATAAGGAAACCAAAGAAGTTGTGTTATCTTTATCTACAACCATTCAAGCGTTAAAGGATTTGACACTTCAAGAGGCAAAGAAGCAGCTGCTGGAAATGATACAATATGCAGATGTATTGTTAACGGGTGAAGATATTAAGCAAATGACACCTAAGAGTGTTAAGGCGCTACAAACTACTTTGAAACAGGCAAAGAAAGTTTATAAGGACGAAAAAGCAACGCTTGAAGATATAAAAGCAATGCATAACACCTTGGTTACGGCAATGAAAAAGCTAGAAGTAAGGCTGGATACGACAGAATTAGATCATGAAATAAGCATTGACGAAGATATGCTTAACCATATTGATCGATATGAACCTTCTTCGGTTGCAAAACTTAAAGATGCTTTACAACAGGCAAAAGATGTGAAAAAAACTGCTAAGAATTAGCAGGAACTGGATGAAGCATTATGATTGCTAAAAGAAGAAAGACAAAAAGCTATACGATTAAAAGACAAAGATACAAATGTAAGTGATATAGACAAAACTGAGTCAAAGGATACAGTCGATGTTCCTACAGGTGATATCAGTGCAACAGGTGTATTTGCAGACTTGCTGATCATTGCTGGTGGAGCTATTATTACCTTATTGAAAAGAAAAAAGCGCGTATAGTTGTATGCGATAAGAAAAGCCAGCGGGCATTCTGATAAGAGTGCCTCTGGCTTTTTCATTCTATTCGTTATGGATGGTTAATTAGTTTTCTTTTTGACGTACGACTTCAAAGGCAAAAATGGCAGTAGAGGCCGCTGCCGTCATGGCATTGCGAAAATCACTGCGATAAGGTATATAAAGATTTTGATCACTGTGAGCCATAACAACTTTACTTAAGCCACGCATTTCGCCTCCGATAGCAAGACAGATGCGTTCGGGAAAGGTGTAGGAATAAAGCGAGATTGCATCTTTGCGCTGCGCACAAAGAAGCATGATATCTTTTTGATGAAGATAGGTTAAGGTATCTTCCATATCATCTGCGATAATGATATTAATATATTCACTTGCTCCGGCACTTGCTCTGGTAACGACATCGGCTGCCGTTGTCCAATTACGCAAAGGTACAAGAACACCATCACAGCCTGCGGCATATAAGGTTCGTAAAACATAGCCAAAATTAAAGGGATCTTCTACGCCTTCTACCAATGCCAGAAATACCTGCTTTTTATTAACAAGCTCTTCTAAATTTTGATACTTGCGTTGCCCACAATAGGCGATAATACCTCCATGCGTCTTTCCTGTAGCAAGAGCATCAATTTCTTCTCGTTTCATATAGGTGATATCTACTTGAGCTTCTTTTGCTTTATGCAAAATAAAAGCAGTATCCTTATCCTTCTTTTTGGCATCTACCAAAATCTTATGAACCTTGCGTTTCTTACCTAATAAAACTGCTTTTACACTGATATTTCCTTCGACAATACAGGTTTCCATAAACTTCCTCATTTCTTTTAACCATTATAATATAATTCTTTCAAATTACAAGGACTTTTCTTTTCTTCATGCGTCAAAAATGGTACACTAATACCAGTATGAACAGGAGGATGACTATGAAAGCAGCACTTGTGACGATGAATGTAAAAGCAGGACAATGCGCTGAAAATGTGCAATATATGAAACAGCAGATCAAGCGAGCAAAGGAAGATGGAGCTGATTTGATTGTATTTCCTCAAAATGCTGTCAGCGGTTATTTGTTAGGCGATGTCTGGTTAGATGAGGATTTTTGTCGGTATGCGGACAGTTTTAACGATGAATTGATTCGTGAAAGTGAGGATATTGCGATTGTTTGGGGGAATATCCGTTATCGTAATCGTCGACGATTTAATGCGGCTTTTTTTGCTTATCAGAAAAAGACGCATATGCGCGTGAAACAAAATGAGCTTTTGCCTTATATACAGGATGCCTTATATTTTGAAGAAAATCCGATAAATAGTGCGATAGAATATAAAGAGGATATGGTATTTGCGCTGAATTTTGGTGATGAGATTCAACTTGCGGATATGAATATCAATCTGGATGCGCGCCCTTATGATATGCAGAAGGCATATCATCCCCATGGAAATGTCATTTATGTCAATGCCTGTGGGATGCAAAATATGGATCACAGCGTCATGCTGATGGAAGGTGGAAGCTGTGTGCTTCGGAATGGAAAATGTCTTTATCAAGCGCCTTATTTTCAAGAAGATTATGCCTTGGTTGATCTTGCATCGCAGAAAGAAGATAAAGCAAAACCACGCTCTTTGTTAGCGGCATTAACCATGGGTATTCAACAATTTGATGCACAGGTTTTTGCAGGAAAGCTTCCTTGGATCGTTGGAATGAGCGGTGGTTTGGATTCCAGTGTCACAGCAGCATTGCTTGTTTATGCTTTAGGCAAACAACGTGTTTATGGTTATAATCTGGCTACCCGCCATAATCGCGATATTACGAAATCAAATGCCCGACAAGAAGCACAAGCTTTAGGGATTGCTTATCGCGAAGGGGCTATAGAAGCACTTGTTGAAGCGACAGAAACAACTTTACTGCAGGAATATGGTTACGATGTGAAACAATATCCTATCTTGGTAAAAGAAAATTTGCAGGCCAGAGCAAGAGGTTATTTATTAAATAGCTTTGCCGGTATGTTGGGAGGCGTTGTTGTGAATAATGCCAATAAGGTAGAAGTAGCGTTAGGATATTGTACTTTATATGGTGATAGCATCGGTGCATTATCTTTGATTGGAGATCTTACCAAGGTACAGTTGTTTGCCTTATCAAAAGAATTAAATGACGTATTCGCGAAAGAAGTTGTGCCACATGCGCTATTACCTGATGTGCAAGGAGATGCTATCACTTGGGAAATGCCTCCTAGTGCAGAATTAAAGGAAGATCAATTAGATCCTATGAAATGGTTCTATCATGATTATCTGGTGGAACATTTAGGAAAAGATATGAGTGTATCACAATACTTAAAACGCTATGAGGATAGGACGCTGGATGAGGAAGTTTGGCGATGGATCTGTTATTATGGACTAGACGATCCGAAAGCGTTTATTGAAGATTTAGAATGGTTTTTAACAACGAAAGAGCGCAATGCTTTTAAAGGATTGCAATTGCCTCCGGCTATTTGTGTCCATCATGATAATTTTACCAATCGTAAGCTGTCACAAATGCATAAAGATCAAAACTTGCTTGCTGCATTTAAACAGAAATATGGCGGCTAATCTTTCAAAAATTTAAGATTTCTTCACAAAGTTCTATGCTAAAATAAAAGGGATGGAGGGACTGTATGAAAATTAAAATAACACAAGAAATGCGTAAAAAGATGTGGATGGCCATTATTGTCATTGCGGCAGGTATTACCATTTTTTTCGCTTTCGATAAGTTTTCACTTTTATGGAACGGCATAAAAAGTATTTGTTCTTTAACAACACCTTTTATTCTGGGATTTGCAATTGCTTTTTTGTTAAATAAACCGATGGAATTTATAGAGCATAAGTTATTAGGAAAATTACCTCTGAAAAAAGAGCATCGGCGCAATATTGCGGCAATCCTGGCTGTCTTATTAGGTATTATCATTGTTGGGGCTTTCTTGGCAATGCTGATTCCGCAATTGATGGAGAGTATCTTATCTTTAGTAAAGGCTTTTCCTGGCTATATGGAAGATACACAGGATTTTATTAATGAATTTATTGAAGAAAATGGAATTGCGGCAGAGGAAATCACAAAGATGCTGTCACAAAATAATCTGCTGACCAGAATGACCGAGTTTGTCACGGATGCAGTACCGAAAATGTTAAAGTATACATATCAATTTGGTTCGACCTTATTGGACATCGTGTTAGGCATTATGTCTGGTTTGTATATGCTGATTGATAAGGAACGTTTAATGGGATATGCAAAACGTATTAATTATGCCTTATTCCCCATAGAAATAGCGGAATATTTGCATCGTATGACACTTGCCAGCGGGGATATTTTTAATAACTTCATCGTAGGAAAGGCAATTGATTCTTTGATTATCGGCATCTTGTGTTATATCGGTTCATTGATCTTTCAGTTCCCATACGCTTTATTATTGTCTGTATTCGTTGGTGTTACAAATATGATACCGGTATTCGGTCCATTCATTGGAGCTGTGCCGGGCATCGTGATCCTTTTTATCATTCATCCGATCACAGCTTTATATTTCGCTTTATTCATCTTCGTATTACAACAATTTGATGGCAATATTTTAGGACCTTTGATCTTAGGTGATAAACTTGGTTTACCAAGTATTGGAATCTTATTCTCGGTATGTGTAGGGGGAGGTTTATTTGGAATCATCGGTATGTTTATCGGAGTTCCTTGCTTTGCTGTTATCTATGCTGCCGTTCGCGAATTTGTGAATTATCGTTTAAAACAAAAAAAACTGTCTTTGGAACAACTAAGCTTTCAGGCCCAAAAGGAGGCTAAACAAAAAGAAGAGGAATTTGAAGAAATTATTCGTGATGATGAATAAAGAATACTTAAAAAGAACAGTCGCATAATGATCAAATAGATCTTGTCGGCTGTTCTTCTCTTTTGGCTTGTTGTGATGAAGTAGGTAAATCCTCATGGAATAATACGCCTTTATATTTAGGTAAAGAAAAGCGTTCTGCGAATAAATCACATTTACATAGTAACAAGTAATAGACAGGCAATCCATTGCCACATAAGGTTTCAAAATTAGCTTGTCCTTTAGCAAGGATGATATCTGCATCTTGAATGGCCTGAAAGGCTTGCTGACTGATATGATGAATATCCGTACCTGCCATGGCGATACCATTATCAATCACATGACAGATACTTTGTAGATGGACATCCTGCGCATCTCTCATCGTGGCATCGTTAAGGACTTCACCTCCGCGAACCATCGCGGTAATGCTTAGGTGAGGATAGTGAAATTGCAATTGTTCGATGAGTAATTTATCAAGCAGAATCTCACCACAATTATCACAAATATATAAAAGGCGCTGTGCTTTTGCTAAATCTTGTTTTAGTGCGGTATATTTCTGGGTATCCAGCAAATCTTCATCGGCCTTTGCTAATAGAGCTAAAAAGAAATTCGCATCAACTTCATCCAAAGCACCAAAGTCAATATAATTGCCAACTCTTGCCAATTGGATGGCATATGCAAGTGCATCTTCTTTGCACTGTATCTGTTTGCGGATATCCGCTTCCTTCGCACACATCATATCATTGTAATGCTTTTTGATGGCGGCATAGGGCAATACAGCATGTGGAAAGGTTTTAGCATATAAAGCATCAATTTGATTAGACAGCCAGGGCATGGTTTCTTCATCCTTGCTGTTTCCTAAGATATGCAAAACTTCTTTCATATAAGAAAGCTTCTTTTTTTCATCGCTTTCTTTTCGTATTTTTTCATCCTGTTTTTTAATTAAACAAGCAATACAGCGGGCATTCATTTCCATGCTCATCAACTCCTTTATAATTGTTTTGTAAATGTATATCCCTTTTTCTTATAGCCTTTTTGTTCATAAAAGGCATGTGCTTGCTGTCTGCATAAACCACTGCTGATGGCGATATCACTAGCCGCATGTGCTTTGGCACACGTTTGCGCATAGGCTAAAAGGCTACTTCCGATACCGGTATGCTGCTTGTCCTCGCGTACAGCCAGGGCAATTAATCTTGCGTATTGTCCTTTGGTTACATATGCATAAAGATATGCCAATCCTGCAAAGCCAAACACTTCACCATCTTTTTCAAAGACGATACTTTGATACTGATCGTTTTTTTCCATGGCTTTCAACTGGAACAAGACATCTTCTTCATTCATTGACCCATAACCCAATTCCTTCTGAATAAGCTGCGTAATGGCTTTTAGATCATTGGAAATATTAATAAAACGACATGGCATATGCATACCTCCTTAGTTCTATTATAAAGCTTTTAGAAAAAATAACCAAGGTTTGCTTTCCTTTGCTGCTTCAAATTGTATGAGACAGCAACAGTGCGTGTTATCGTTTTTTTGTAAGCTTCGCATGACGCTTAACCCAAATAAAAAAGGACGTAATGTCCTTTCTTAAGACGCTGGATTTAAGGCAGCAATACCACTTTCAAATAATTCATCACTCAATGTGAAGTTACAGCGCTTGCATTCTTGGATGATGTTCATGATATGATCGCTAACACGTTCGATATCCGTCATGATTTCAGAATAGATGACACAATCTTTCGCATTGATTTTCTCTTCATATAAACGTTCGATTTGTTTTTGACGATAATTTGCGGTTAACTCATCAATACGATCTTCAATACGTTCAATCTTTTCGTAACAATCATTTTGTGAATCTAAACGATAGGTAAACAAAAGAGCAAAGCTTTTTTCTAACAGTTCTTCAAGTTGTTTTATTTCATCCTTGATCCATTCACTGCTGCTTAGTTTATATTCGCTGCCATCTATGGCATATTGAATGATATTAATGGCATGATCGCCGATACGTTCAATGTCAGCAAAGCATTTATATAAAGCATTACAGGTGGTAGAATCGCTTTCGTTCATTTTTAAGGAACTGACCTTTGACATGTAGTTGGTGATTTCATAATTAATGAAATCTATGCGTTTTTCTCGTTTGTTGATTTTATCAAGTTTAAATGGTTCTCCATATAAAGCCTGCATACTTTCCTGCAAATTGGTTTCTGTCAGCTTTAACATGGCTAAGGCTTCTTTACGTAAGGAAGAAATCGCGATAGGGACACTACCGATGTTGTCTTCATCGATAAAAGTCAATGGAATGTTGTAGCCGGCATCTTCTATTTCCTCTGGTTTTATCGGCAGAATGAGTTGAGCCAGTTTTGCGAGCTTATTACCAAATGGCAACAATAATAAGGTGGTAACAATATTAAATGCGGTATGCGTATTGGCTATTTGAGCAGCTGGATTGGTAGTAATGGTTTCCATCCAACTTACAAACGGCACAAGATGAACAAAGATCAAAAAGACGATTGTTCCGATGATATTAAAGGATAAATGAATGATTGTGGTACGTTTGGCATTGCGGTTTGCGCCAAGAGATGCCAATACAGCGGTAATACAGGTACCGATATTTTGTCCAAAGATAATATAAATTGCTGAGCTTAAAGGTATCAGTCCACTGATTGCCAATGCTTGTAGGATACCAACTGATGCGCTGGAGCTTTGGATCAAGGCAGTAAAACCGGCACCTAACAGAATTGCTAAGACAGGATTGGAAATCGTTGTCATGGCATGAATGAACGCTTCGGATTGTTGTAAAGGAACCATTGCATTTTTCATCATATCCATACCGATAAAAAGAATCCCAAGTCCTGCCAGTATTTCCCCAAAAGCATTGACCTTTTTGTTTTTCATAAACGTAACCATCACAACACCGAGTATTGCCACCAAAGGGGCAATCTTACTGGCGTCTAAAGCAATTAATTGTCCGGTAATCGTCGTACCGATGTTGGCACCCATAATAATCCAGACAGCCTGATTTAATGTCATTAACTGTGAGTTCACAAAGCCGACAACCATAACTGTAGTTGCAGAAGAACTTTGAATGATGGCTGTAATGACAGCGCCAACGATAACGCCTAAGAAAGGGTTACTGGTGAGCTTTTCAAGTATTGCTTTCATGCGATCACCGGCAGCTTGTTCTAAACCGGCACTCATCATATGCATTCCATAAAGGAATAAAGCTAAACCGCCTAATAAGGCGAGTAAATTGTTAAAAGTCATGGAATTTTAACCTCCTGTTTACATCCAGTAAAAGTATAATGGACTTTTTAAGTTCCTACAATATAAGTATTGTTAAGAGTCTGTTAATTTTTCACAGGAAAATAAAAAAAAGCAAGAGAAGGTTTGTTTGCTGGTTGTTTAACAGGATGATAATCATATGATGATTAAAAAAATCAGCTATTGGTGAATTTTTGAATGATATTTGTAATCTAAAGCATATAAAAAAAGTAAATGGCTTCCTATTTTATCGATAAGATGGAAAATGTGCAAATTTTATAAGGAACAGCTTGTTCGGCAGTCAATTTGGATATCTTTTTTATGCATTTTTACTTATGAATCGCTTTTATTGTGTTCTTATTCGAATATTGCTCCATTTCCTTTTTTTATTCTATATCTGAAATGAAAAAAAGGTTGTTTTTTCATAATGAATTCTTATCAGCATTTTTCCCAAAAAAATAAAAATCGCTACAAATCGACTTTATTTATCTGCTCAGAATAATTAAAGTTAAAGCGGTCTTTGCCTTTCAACAAAGGGGGATTTATAGGATGGTCATAAAAACAAAGAAGATATTAATCAAAAAAGTTACCGATATTTTACATGATATTGGTATGCCTGCTCATATCAAGGGCTTTTATTATGTAAGAGATGCCATTATTCTAGTGTATCAAGATATCACAAGATTAAACCATATCATCAATGATGTATACGCACTCGTCGCAAAGCGTCATCATACATCGATTCAAAGTGTGGAGCGTACGATTCGTGTTGCCATTGAAATCACATGGTTGCGCGGTGATATGGATGAGATTATGTGCATCTTTCATAATACGGTTGACGGCCGTAAAGCACGTCCAACAAACAAGGAGTTCATAGCTCTTATCGTGGACTACTTGAACATCGAGCATATGTAGAACAACGAGGCAAAGACCAATAGCAGTATATCGAAATGGTGTACTGCTTTTTTTCGTAATTGTTTTCGGCATTACACCTTAGAATGGAAACGATTGTTCTGCACGTAATTTACATGAATTGCTAGAAGGAGTATGAATTTATTATAAATAATTTCTGATGTTTTACAAGGTTTTTGGAAAGGATCCTGATTTATGATAGTAGACTTCAAAGTTTCTTTCAATCTATGAAAGTTTGCGAATGAAAAGGAAAAAGAAAAGGAAACCCAGATAGACGTCGTCCTTCTGACTTTCCTTAACATTCTTTCAATTCTGAGGAAATGTTCTACATTGCCATGAACATATCGTCGTAAGTAGGGAATGGATAATGTTCACGGGATATTGATTCTTCAATATTGTCAATGACCGTTCGTAAAGCATCCATGGCAGGTAATACGACAGTATCCAGATATTTTGCTTTTGCACGGTTTTCCGGATGCTGTTCGCGATTTTCCATTTTTTCCTTTAATTCGTGATAATGTTCATCAAAATCATGCAATAATTGTAACAGGTGTTTGATCTTTCGCTGATAATAAGCATTTTCTATTCCTAGTGAATTCTGGGCATCACTATAAAATTTGATTTCTTTTACTAAAGCCGGCAGAATTTCTTTTTTAGAAATATTCAACAAGGTCAATACTTCTGCTTTCACTGATTTGCGGTATTCTTCTGTTAAAATATCGACACGGGCTTGTAATTCCAATTCATTATATACTTTGTTTCTTTCAAACATAGCAATGGCTTTCTCATCAATCAATGCTTGAATGGAATCAATATAATGTGCAATGTTTGGCAATCCTCGTTTATCAGCTTCTTTCAGCCATTCTTCGCTGTAACCATCTCCGCTAAATAAGATACGGTGATGCTTTTGTAAAATGTTGCGGCAGATGGTTAAGGATTTCTTGCGGATATCATCAATATATTTATAATTTTGCAATTCATCGGCTATCCGACTTAAAGAATCTGCGACAATGGTATTGAGAATGATGTTTGTCGTGGATGCGCTGCGGCTGCTGCCAACCATGCGGAATTCAAATTTATTGCCGGTGAAGGCAAATGGTGAAGTACGGTTACGATCACTGGTATCCTTTGGCACATAGGATAAATTGGCAATTGCATAAGGTTGTGTTTCTACTTCGTTCTTTAATTCATGTTCACCCTTGCGCAGCTTTTCTAAGATGATTTCTAATTCATCTCCCATACAGATGGATATAACTGCCGGAGGGGCTTCATCGGCACCTAAGCGATAATCATTGCCGTAGCAGCTAGCTGCCATACGTAATAATTCCGGATACGTATCAACAGCTTCAATAATGGCGCATACAAAGAGCAAAAAGCGAATATTTTCATGTGGGCGATCGCCGGGTTCTAACAGGTTTTGTCCATCATCAGTGACCAAAGACCAGTTATTGTGCTTACCGCTGCCATTCACACCTTGAAATGGTTTTTCATGCAACAGGCAGGCAAAGCCATGGCGATCAGCCTGTTTCTTTAAGACATCCATGATAATCAGATTCTGATCAATGGCGACATTGACATCAATAAATAAAGGGGCAATTTCAAATTGACATGGAGCTACTTCATTGTGCTCGGTTTTTGCATAGATTCCCAGTTTCCATAACTCTTTATCTACATCACTCATGAACGCCTGTACGCGCTCAGGAATCGAGCCAAAATAATGACCGCGGATATCCATACTTTTGGGCGGCATGGAGCCAAACAAGGTGCGTCCGGTATGCATAAGATCCATACGCTTTTGATATTGCTGTTTATCAATCAAAAAGTATTCCTGTTCTAAGCCAACCATGGCATTGACCCGTTTAATATCTTTATCTTTAAACAGATTAACGATGCGGGTAGCCTGTTTACTGATGGCTTCCGCACTCTTTAATAAGGGAGCTTTTTTATCTAAGGTTTCCCCATTATAAGATACAAAGATCGTCGGAATGCACAATACGTTATCTCTGATAAACGCAGGAGAGGTGCAGTCCCAATAGGTATAGCCGCGTGCCTCAAAGGTTGCCCGCAAGCCACCGCTTGGAAAACTAGAAGCATCACCTTCCCCTTTAATCAACGATTTTCCTGAGAAACGTGAAATGGGTTGATTATGATCTCCTGGTTCAATAAAGGAATCGTGTTTTTCTGCTGTTGAACCAGTCAAAGGCTGAAACCAATGTGTAAAATGGGTACAGCCTTTTTCCATGGCCCAGGTTTTCATCGCATGGGCAATCGCATCGGCTGTATTGCGATCTAAAGCATCTTCTTTGCGGGTAGCTGTTTTCCATTTTGTATAGATGGGATGAGGCAGACATTCCTTCATCACGCTTTCACTAAATAAATTGATACCGAAATCATCAAAAGGGTGTTTTTCTGTCATAGTTTGATCCTCCTATGTATTGATTTTACTTTATTTTTT
>NZ_CEVYEL010000044.1:0-21354 GCF_982403165.1 Longicatena sp. | reverse complement strand
CTATAATACGAGTAGGATATCTTTCTATATATAATAATTGAATAGGAATGCTTAGGATGATACTAGCATTCTCTGCTTACTATTTGTTATCAAGACAGCACAAAATATGTGCTGTTTTTTTGCGCGTTTTGTTTGCTGATCCTTCACTGTTAGCTTAATAGTAGCTTCTTCGTTTATTTCTCATGTTGGCATGTGTAACTTCTATGAGACAAAATATGATTTAACAAGTTATAGAATTTCCAATAATATTTTCGTTACATAGCCATCTTCTTCACGCTGTGCAATATCAGCAATCAGATATTCTTCATAGGCAAATTCACCTAACACATATCCTTTATTATCTGCGTAGGCCAGCATCTTATCATATGTTTGCTGAATGTATTGATAACTGCCTTTATGCCAACCACATAAATAGTTACCCCTTGCGCGTTTTTTTAATTGTTGATGGTCATATTCGGCAACGATCTGATAGAGATAGGAAAAATTAAAGTTATCCTGTTTGCGGATATTTTCAATTCTGACCATCGTACCGACACTTTCTTGAACAGCGATATGATGCTCTTTCACAAAGTGAATATATTCTTCCATATAATTGGCGAAACTGCGATCTGTGGCGTTTTCCATGTCCTTACTACATAATAAAGTGGCATTTGGCAATGTGACGACACCGATTTCATCATGCTGATGTGCAAGTGCCGAAGTTGTTGCTTGCTGCATCCAGTTCATCATGCGCTTAATGCTTTCCAGCTGTGCGATTTGTGAATCAATATCCGCATATTTTTCATCTAACAAACGTAAAAACATTTGCGGATCACGTTGTTTCAGATAGATTCGAATAGCCGAAAGAGACATCCCCATCTTTTTCAGATTGGTAATAACCAAAAAGGTGTCATATTGATGATACGAGTAATAGCGATAGCCATGCTCATCTCTATAAGCCGGTTGAAACAGATGAATTTCATCATAATGAAATAAGACATGTTTGGCTACTCCACAGATTTTCGCAAATTCTCCGGCTGTTAAATAATTCTTCTTTTTCTTCATAATTCTACTCCATTCGCGCTGAACTTTGCTCTTTTGTATATGATAGTATAAGTGTCAAAGGACGTCAATATCCCGAAAGTGGCTATAAATAGTTACAGATATAGGGATAGTTACGGTATATGTATAATGAAAAATTGATTTTCTGGAAATTTCAATAATCGACGTATATCGACTTTTATTTATACCTTAAAATTCATATAGTAACTTTGGTCTTTGTCTAGCGTATACGAGGGGGAAACATAGAATGATCAAAGAAACAAAAAAAGCAATTATAATGGAAATTACTGATGTCCTTCGCGATATTGGAATGCCTGCACATGTCAAAGGCTTTTATTACGTAAGGGAAGCTATACATATGGTTTATCATGATGCTTCATTGCTAGACCATATGATGGATGGTGTATACGCAACAATTGCAGAGCGCCATCAAACTTCTATGCAAAGCGTAGAACGCGTGATCCGTGCTGCTATTGAAATTACTTGGCTACGCGGCAACACGGAAGAAATCATGCGTATTTTTCATAACACGATTGACGGCCGTAAAGCTCGTCCTACAAACAAGGAGTTTATTGCTCTTTTGGTGGATTATTTAAACATTAAGCATATGTAAGATACTAGACAAAGACCAGCAGTGATGCACTATTTCGCTATTGTAAGTGCATTGCTGCTTTTTGTTTGCCATTATACTAGAAATAGGGGGGGTTCGCAAGAGGGTGTATACGAAAGAAAGAGGCTTTGCTTACTGCTTTTTTTTCGAAAAATAATTGAACGGCTATTTTCGGAAAGAGATGAAGAAAGAAACGAACCTATAGGATAACAATGCTAATGAAGGATGAATAAGAGGAAAAAAACGGATGAAAATTGCATGAACAAGAGGAAGGAGGATGATGAAAAAGGAAGAGAAGATGAGCGAATCCATGAAAAAAGACTTGACTATAAGGTAACCTTATAGTTTATGATGATAAAGCTTATAAAGGAAAGAAGGGGTGACATGAAATTAATATTACATTATTTAAAAAACTATAAGCTGCTGTTTTTTATCAATGTATTATCAGTCTTTGGCTTTGCCTTGGTAGAACTGGGAATACCAACAATCGTCGCACAAATGATCGATGTCGGCGTCATGCAGCAGGATCAAGATTATATCTATCAGATGGGACTTGTCATTCTGATAATTTCCATTCTGGGGGTAGCCGGAACAATTCTTTTAGGCTATTGTTGTGCAAGAATATCGACGGCGATCACAAGAGATATCCGTAATGATATCTTTCGCAAAGCGCAGCAGTTTACGGCTCATGAATTTAATCAGTTTGGAATATCCAGTATGATCACCAGAACAAACAATGATGCATTTCAGATTCAGATGTTTGTTAATGTATTGTTGCGTACAGCGCTTATGACACCGGTGATGTTTATTATCAGCTTTATCATGACCGCTAGAGCATCGTTACCATTAAGCGGTATTATTGCGGCAACGATTCCACTGATTATTTTCGGAGTGTTTATCGTCGCTAAGATTTCTAAGCCAATCAGTGAAAAGCAACAGCGCTCTTTAGATACACTCAATCGGATTTCACGGGAAAATCTGAGTGGTATTCGCGTGATTCGCAGTTTCGATAACGATGGATATGAACAAGAACGTTTTAATGCATGTAACCATGACTTTACCGGTTATTCAAAAAAACTATTTAAGCTGATGTCGTTGACCTCACCGATTTTCTTTATGCTGATGAATGTTGCAGGCTTATGCATTTTCTATGTGGCAAGTCTTTTGATTGCGGATGGTAATCTGCAAGTCGGGCAACTGGTAGCGTTCATGGATTATTTATTCCATGCCATGTTCTCAATCATGCTGTTTTGCACGGTTTTCATGATGTATCCAAGAGCAGAGGTAAGTGCAAAACGTATTACGGAAGTCTTTACGACAAAGCCTTTGATACAAAATCCCAAACAGGGGGTTTGCCAAGGCAATGAAGCAGGCAGCATTGTCTTTGATGATGTGACCTTTGTATATCCGGATGGAGAAGAGCCGGTTTTAAAACATGTCAGTTTTGCGGCCCAAAAGGGAGAGACGATTGCCTTTATCGGGAGTACGGGAAGTGGAAAAAGTACGTTGATTAATCTGATTCCACGGTTTTATGATGTGAGTGAGGGACAGATTCGTATCGATGGAGTTGATGTCAAGGATTATGATGTGTTTGCTCTGCGTGCAAAATTAGGGGTTATTCCGCAAAAAGCGATGTTGTTTTCCGGAACCATCAAAGATAATATCTGTTTTGGCAAGCCAGATGCCAGTGAAGAAGAGATTCTTCATGCGATAAAAGTAGCACAGGCATATGATTTTATCATGGAAAAAGAACATGGTTTGAAGGAAGAAATCAGTGAAGGGGCAACCAATGTCTCCGGTGGTCAGAAACAGCGATTATCAATTGCCAGAGCATTAATCAGAAGACCGGATATCTATATTTTTGATGATTCATTTTCCGCTCTTGATTTTAAGACAGATGCAACATTACGGAAAGAGTTAAAGAAGGAAACAAGGGATGCTATTGTCATGGTCGTGGCACAGCGTATTTCTTCCATCATGGATGCAGATCGTATCGTCGTGCTGAATGAAGGAGAAGTCGTTGGTATCGGTACGCATCGCGAATTATTAAAAAGCTGTGCGATTTATCATGAAATTGCTTTATCACAGCTAAGTGAGGAGGAATTGGCATATGAAGACGACTAAACGAAAATTCCTAGATTCCTTACGTGGTATTGGAGCCTTTGTGGCTCCCTATAAAAGGGCCTTCCTCTTTGCTATTCTCATGATTGTCGTATCCACGGCAGGGATGGTCATCGCCCCTTCCATTGAAGGAAATATTACCTCAGTGTTATATGCCGATGTGAAACGAGCAAGTGATCTACAGCATGTGGCGATAAGCTTTGAGCGCATCCTCTCCATCATGGTAACCTTAGTAGGCGTTTATCTTGTTAAAACGATTGGCCAGGCATTAAGTGTTATTTATTTGACCAATGCCATCCAAAATGCTATGCAGGATTTACGTGATGCTTTGCAAAATAAGATACGGAAATTGCCTGTGCGCTATTTTGATTCTCATCATTATGGCGATATCTTAAGCCGTATTACCAATGATGTAGATGCGATATCCAATGCTTTTCAACAAAGCTTTTCGCAGATCATTTCCGGTGTGTTAACCATCTTATTAGCCCTTGTTATGATGTTTCGTTTGAATGTAGTCATGGCTTGTACGGCAGTATTGATCATACCGGGGATGCTGCTTATCACCATTACGATTGTTCGCCATTCGCAGAAACGTTTTGCGGCACAACAAAATGCTTTGGGGAATTTGAATGGGGCAATTACCGAGATGTATACCGGTTATAATGAAATCCTCTTATACAATCGACAGGAAGCATCGATTGATGAATTTAAACGTTTAAATGAAGAATTACGTAACAATGCCTGTAAGGCACAATTTGTGTCCAGTGCAATCCAACCATTAAACTCTTTGGTTACGTATATTGTGATTGGTGTGATCGCCATTATGGGAACTTTGCGTTCTTTGGCTGGGCATTTTGATCCCGGTGAATTACAGGCCTTTATCCGTTATATATGGCAGGTAAATGATCCTTTATCTCAAGTATCATCCTTATCTTCTCAATTGCAATCGGCATTTGCGGCCATCGGGCGTGTGTTAGATATTTTAGAAGAAGAGGAAGAAGTACCAGAAGCAGTTGTGACAAAAGATGTGTCAACAATTCGCGGAGATGTTTGTTTCTCACATGTGAACTTTGGTTATCATGAAGAAACACTGATGCAGGATTTGAATATCCAAGTGAAGCATGGACAAATGGTTGCCATTGTCGGTCCGACCGGCGCCGGTAAGACGACCTTGATCAATCTGCTGCTGCGTTTTTATGATGTAAAAGGCGGCAGTATTCAGATTGATGGTATGGATATTCGTGATATGAAACGTGGTGAATTACGTTCCTTATTTGGGATGGTGTTGCAGGATACTTGGTTATTTCAGGGATCTATTTATGATAATATCCGTTATGGTCGCTTAGATGCCCGTAAGGATGAAATCATCGATGCGGCAAAAATGGCCAATGTCCACCACTTTATTCGCACCTTGCCAGATGGTTACCATAGTATTATCAATGAAGAAGCGAATAATATCTCACAAGGTGAAAAACAGCTTCTTACGATTGCCAGAGCCATCTTAAAAGACCCTAAGATATTAATTCTTGATGAAGCGACTTCTAGTGTCGATACCCGTTTGGAAAAAATGTTGCAGGATGCTATGCGCAAGGTGATGAAGGGAAGAACCAGCTTTGTGATAGCCCATCGCTTAAGTACGATTCGCAATGCGGATTTGATTTTAGTCATTCAACATGGGGATATCGTGGAACAGGGAACGCATGAGGAATTGATGAAAAAACAAGGGTTTTATGAGAAATTATACAATGCACAGTTTGCTCAACAGGAATAATAGAAAGGTATGCTTACTACCATCTTTTGCATATCCGCTAGACGCTTTAGATCATCGTAAGCCTAAAAATGAACATGATTTCAAACATTTATTCTTAATCTTACAACAGGAATGGACTTTTTAGCCCATTCCTGTCTTCCTATTTACAATCGTAAAAATGATTGCAAGTTATTATATTAAGTATTATAATACTATAGGTTATGTATATATAAATGCATTAAGAAGGAGTGTTTATATGCTGGATATTATATTTGAGAATCCTTTTTATATAAAACATCGTGAATTCGTATTATGCATGGTAGATTTGTTTATCGTAGTCGTTTCCTTTTTTTTAGCTTATTGGTCTAAAATTGATTTTGACTTTGATTCTGTCGGTCAAATAGATATAATGAAAGTTCTAATGGCTCTGTTTGTTATTTTAATCGTCTATGCCATTAGTTTTTTTTGCATTTAAGATTCATAAGAGTTTATGGAAATACATTAGCTTGATTGAGACGTTTCGTATTAGTCTATCTGTGATTTGTGCAAGTATTGTCTTAATTATTTTCATCCTATTGACTTCCATCAACCGATTTTATATCAGTGTGGTCTTTGTGGCTGGATTATTAACAATCCTAATGATGTTTAATGTGCGTTTAGGATATCGTCTGTTAAGAAGATATACGGCAAAAAGTGAAGAGCCTAAGAAAAATGTCATTATCATAGGGGCAGGCGATGGTGGTTATATATTATTAAAAGAAATTTTACAAAATGATAAAATGCATGCGAATGTCGTAGGCTTTGTGGATGATCAGCGAGTACATAAGATGATTAGCGGATATACCGTATTAGGCAGTACGTATGATTTACCGGAAATCGTCAATAAATATAAAGTGAATGAAGCATATATCGCAATACCAAGTGCATCGAAAGCAGAAATTCGACGCATGAACGATATCTGCCAGTCTTTGAAATTAAAAACAAAGATCATGAAAGAAGCGGAAACATTATTAGAAGATGATGAAAAAGCGTATCCAATTGAAGATATTTCCATTGAGGATTTACTAGGCCGTGGAGAAATCCATTTAGAACAAGAAGAAATTGGTTCTTATATCACCAATCGCACGATTGCCGTGACAGGTGCAGGCGGCTCTATCGGTTCTGAATTATGTCGGCAGATCGTAAAGTTTTCACCTGCTCGTCTGTTGATGATTGATATCAATGAAAATGCCCTTTATATGTTGGAACAGGAATTTAACCGCAATCGCATGCATGGTAAACTAAATGATAAGATTGAAATCATATCGCTGATTGCCTCGATTCGTGATTATACGGCGATGGATGAGCTATTTAAGCAATATGAGCCCAATGTTGTTTTTCATGCTGCCGCACATAAACATGTGCCCCTTATGGAAACACGTCCTCAAGAAGCTATAAAAAACAATGTGTTTGGCACCCATTCTCTCATTCAGGTGTGTATAAAAAATAAGGTTTCACGCTTTATCATGATTAGTACAGATAAGGCGGTAAATCCAACAAATGTCATGGGTGCGACAAAACGCATGACGGAAATGATCACACAGGCTTATGGTGATAATGGTATCACCAAAATGGCAGCTGTGCGTTTTGGCAATGTATTAGGCTCTAATGGATCTGTCATCCCTATTTTCAAAAAGCAGATAGCGGAAGGCGGTCCCCTTACCATTACCGATAAAAAGATCATTCGCTATTTTATGACGATACCAGAAGCTGCGCAACTGGTGTTACAGGCCGGTTTTTATGCGGATAAAGGGGAAATTTTTGTTTTAGATATGGGAGAACCGGTAAAAATATTGGATTTAGCAGAGAAAATGATTCGCCTGTCCGGGTTGCGTCCTTATGAAGATATTGATATCATTGAGATAGGACTGCGTCCTGGGGAAAAGATGTTTGAAGAATTGCGGTTGGATGGAGAAGTAACCGTAAAAACGAAAAACGATTTAATATTTAAAAACAATGTGATGGGAATCACGAAAGAAGAAGTTGAAGAAAAATTAAAAACGTTAAGCAAAGCGTTACTCGATAATTTAAGCAAGGAGCAATATCGCGAGGTTATGTTAAACGTCATTGCGAATGAAGGAATGGAAAATGTATGAATGAGAACTTGAAAAAAATGAATATTCCATTTTCACCACCCGATATTACGGAAAGTGAAATAAAGGAAGTAATTGATACGTTGAAATCAGGCTGGATTACGACCGGTCCGAAAACAAAGGAATTGGAAAAGGGAATTGCTGCATATTGTGAAACAAAGCGTGCTGTCTGTTTGAATTCAGCGACATCCGCGTTAGAAATGACCTTATATTTATTAGGGATAGGTCCAGGAGATGAAGTTATCGTTCCCGCCTATACGTATACCGCAACCTGTAGCCCAATTTGTCATGTCGGTGCTACTTTAGTTATGATCGATATGGCCAAAGATAGCTTTGAAATGGATTATGCCCGTGTTGCAGCGGCTGTGAATGAAAAGACAAAAGCCATCATTCCTGTGGATTTGGGTGGTGTCTTATGTGACTATGAAAAACTTTATGAAGAAATAGCGAAAGTCCGCCACTATTATACGCCAAGCACGCCTATCCAAAAAGCATTTACACAACCCATCATCATAGCGGATTGTGCACATGGTTTTGGGGCAGTGAAAAAGGGTGAAAAAGCAGGGAATTGGGCAGATTTTACAATATTCTCCTTTCATGCGGTTAAAAATTTAACGACTGCGGAAGGAGGAGCTGTCACTTGGAAACCGGTGCCTGGTTTTGCGGATGCGTGGATTTATCAGCAATATCAATTATTGTCTTTGCATGGGCAGACGAAGGACGCATTGCATAAAAATCAATCAGGTGCTTGGGAATATGATATTGTTGCGCCGACATTTAAATGTAATATGACGGATTTGCATGCGGCATTAGGGTTAGCGCAATTACGTCGCTATGATGCAATGTTGGCACGCCGACATGAAATCATTCAATATTATAATCAACACTTAAAAAGTGAAAACATTTTCTTATTAAATCATAAGGATGCCAATCATCAATCCTCCGGACATTTATATATAACAAGAATCAAAGGCATCCGTGAACAACAGCGCAATGAGATTATTATGGCAATGGCTGAAAGGGGAATCAGCTGCAATGTGCATTATAAGGCATTGCCAATGTTAAGCGCCTATCAGCATTTAGGTTTTAAAAGGGAAGATTATCCAAATGCATGTGAATTGTATGAAAATGAAATCACCCTGCCTCTATATAGTTCTTTACAGGATGGGCAGGTGGAATATATTATCCGCAATTATAAAGAGGTGTTGGAGGAATATACATGCGGTTAAAGCAATGGGAGGATTTGCCTGAGAAGATGAAGAATGATAAGGTATTGCCTTATTATGATATAATAAAAAAGAAAACAGCAAGTCTGCTATGGAAAAGAGTATTTGATATTTGTCTGTCAGTCGTGCTGCTTGTTGTTTTATCTTGGCTCTTTTTGATCCTGGCGATCTTAATTAAAAGGGATTCTTGTGGTCCTGTTTTATATCGACAAACACGCATAACACAGTTCTATAGACCATTTACCATATATAAATTTCGTACGATGACAGATCATGGTGAGCAAATGGGAGCATTGGTAACTACGCAAAATGATATGCGTATTACCAAAATAGGAAAAAAGATACGAAAATATCGTTTGGATGAATTGCCACAGCTGGTGAATGTTTTAAAAGGTGATATGACATTTGTGGGTACACGTCCCGAAGTTCTTAAGTATGTGGAATGCTATGACGAGGAGATGTATGCGACTTTATTAATGCCGGCAGGTATTACCTCATTAGCAAGTATTCGCTTCAAAGATGAAGAAAAGATATTATCTGCGTATAGTGAGCAGGAAATAGATAAGGCTTATCAAAGCGTTATTTTACCTAAAAAGATGCAATACAATTTAGATTATTTAAGAAAATTCAGTTTTTTTTATGATTTACAATTATGTTTTCAAACGATCATTGCGGTATGTAAGAAGTAAAGGGTGAGTAATATGAAAGATTTGATATCCATTGTAACGCCAACCTACAATGGAGAAAACTTTATAGCAGAAACAATTAAAAGCGTACAGGCGCAAACATATGAACATTGGGAAATGCTCATTGTCGATGATTTATCTACGGATAATACGGTAGAAATCGTAAAGGCATTTGCAGCCCAAGATGCCCGAATCAAATTTTTCATATTACCGGAAAAAGGTGGAGCATCCCTTGCCCGCAATAAGGCAATAAGGGAAGCGAAGGGAGCCTATATCGCATTTCTGGATGCAGATGATCTATGGAAACCAGAGAAGCTTGAAAAGCAACTGGCTTTTATGAGAGAAGCGCAAGTAGCCTTTTGTTATCACCATTATTCCTTAATAGATGAAGCAGGACAAGCGTTACATATTCGCAGGATCGCACCAGAAAAACTTTCCTTTCATAGAGCCTTATTAGGCTGCTCCATCGGTTGTTTAAGTGTCATGTATCATGCCAAAGCAGTAGGCTTGATTCAAATTGAGCGATTAGATAAACGCAATGATGATGCATTATGGCTGAAAATATTAGAAAAATGCCAATGGGGTCGTTTATTGGATGAGGACTTAGCGTACTATCGCATTGTTGAACGTTCCTTATCTTCAGGATCAAAAGTAAAATTGCTGAAGTATCATTATCGTCTGTATCGTAACATCATGAACTATCATGCAATAAAGAGCCTGTATTATACAATTTGTAATGTTTTTGTTTATTTTTATAATAAAAAAAGGAGGGAGATCAGACTATGAAGATTGCCGTTGCCGGTACGGGATATGTGGGACTTTCCATTGCGGTTCTCTTATCTCAAAAACATGAGGTAGTTGCTTATGATATTCTTCCGGAAAAGGTGGATATGATCAATCATCGCATATTGCCGATTAAAGATGCAGAAATGGAAACTTATTTTCAAGAAAAAGAATTGCATTTAAGAGCAACCAATGATGCGCAAGAGGCCTATCGTGATGCTGATTACATTGTCATTGCAACACCGACCAATTATGATGATCAACAAGATCACTTTGATACAAGTGCCGTTGAAAGTGTAATCGAAGAGGCACTCGCATATAACCGACATGGCAGCATTGTTATCAAATCAACGATACCGGTAGGATATGTCAAAAAAGTCAGAGAAAAATATCAGACGCAACGTATTCTGTTTTCTCCTGAATTTTTACGCGAAGGCAAAGCTTTGTATGATAACTTATATCCATCACGTATCGTTGTGGGAGAGCAAAGCGAAGAAGCAAGGATTTTTGCGGAACTGTTGAAAGAAAGCACTTGTGTCAAGGATGTGCCGGTGCTCTTAACTCAGCCTACCGAAGCCGAAGCAATTAAATTATTTGCCAATACTTATTTGGCAATGCGTGTGGCATTTTTTAATGAAATCGATACCTATTGTGAAATCAATCAGTTGAATACTCAGCAGATCATTCATGGCATCGGTTTAGATCCACGCATCGGGAATCATTATAACAATCCATCTTTTGGCTATGGTGGTTACTGTCTGCCAAAAGATACCAAACAATTAAAAGCAAACTTTGCTGGTGTACCAAACAATATCATTACGGCTGTTGTCGATGCCAATGATACAAGAAAACATCATATCGCCAATAGAATTCTTCAAAAACATCCGAAAACGATTGGCATTTATCGTTTGACGATGAAGAAAGATTCTGATAATTACCGCAAATCTGCCATCTTTGATGTGATTGAATTATTAAGAGAACATGCTGATATTTTGATATATGAGCCAACGATGCAAGAAAGTAAGCTGCATGGATTACCGCTAGAACGTGATTTAGAACGCTTTAAAGCGATGAGCGATGTCATTGTGGTCAACCGTTTAGATGAAAAGCTGCAAGATGTAAAAGAAAAGGTGTATACAAGAGATATTTATGGCCGCGATGAGTGATAAAAAAGTGGAAGTGTTAATCACGACCGTGAATTGTAAAAATCCAGAAGCATTGTTGCAGCAAATGCATATACAAAGTGCAGCGTGTATCGGAAATCAGTGTGAAGTAAATCGCATCGATACCATTCAAGCATCGGGAGGTTCATATATTGTATACAATTTTAATGAACGCGGTGTCGGATTGAATCGAAATAACTTATTGATGAGAACTAAGGCAGAGTATTGTTTATTTGGTGATGATGATCTGGTCTATGTGGATGGATATGAAAACATAGTTAAGGATGCATTTCAAACATATCCGGATGCGGATGTCATCCTCTTTAATTTAGAGGAAGAAACATCAAGCAGATATAAAATTCAAAAGCCATTTAAAGTCAATTACTTTAACTTCATGCGTTTTGGCGCTGCTCGCATGGCTGTTAAAAGAACAAGCATACAGACCAGAGGCATTTTATTCAATCTTTGTTTTGGGGGTGGTTGTGCCCATGCGCATGGCGAAGATACGTTATTTTTAAACAGTTGTTTAAAAGCTGGCTTGCATATTTATGCGCTGCCCATAACGATTGCGATTTTGACAGAGGTAAGAGCATCCTCTTGGTTTCACGGCTATGATGAAAAATACTTTTTAGATAAAGGATTGCTATATTATGTTATGAGCAGAAGATTTTATCCTTTTTTAATTTTACAGGATGCCTTACGTCATCATAAAACGTATGACAAGACAATTGGCTATCTAGTGAAAACAATGAAACGAGGTGTCGCAGATGAGCGAAAACGAAGAATGCAATAACCTTGTCTTTTCGATCATTATCCCGGTGTATAATACAGCGAAGTATGTGGAAAACTGTGTTGCCAGTGTGCTGCAGCAAGCGTTTCCTGTGGAGGCCTATGAAATCCTTTTGATTGATGATGGTTCTGTGGATGCTTCAGGTGATTTATGTGATCAGCTTGCACAACAATATGAGCAGGTAAGGGTGTTTCATCAATCCAATCAGGGATTGTCCATGGCACGCAATAAGGGCATATCAAAGGCAAAAGGCAGCTATATTCTCTTTTTAGACTCGGATGATGCCTTAGCAACCAATGCCTTTCTTCCATTGTATGAAATCATCAAACAGCATTCCTATGATATCATTGTCACGGATATGAACATCATCACTTCCACAACGCAAAGCTATTGCAGACACAGCCATCAGCGATTGTATGAAGAAATGGATGGCAGGACTTTTTTACTACAAGAATTAAAACATCACAGTATGCATATGGCAGCGGTAATGAATGTGTATCGAAGAGCCTTTCTTTTGGAAAATGCATTGACCTTTAAAAGCGGTATCTTACATGAAGATGAACAGTTCACTCCAAGAGCTTTTCTAAAGGCTGCTTCCATCATTGCCATTGATCATTGTTATTATCGTTATATGATACGAGAAAATTCAATTACGACGAATAAAAAGTTATATAAAAACGTAAAAGATCTTTATGAAACCCTAACGGAATTATCGCTTATCTATCAAAAAGAAGAAGCGCCATTGCGCTCTTATCTGATGGAAAGTCTGTTGGAAAAATATTTATATATGTATGCCAAAGCCGGTGTTTATCAATCGGCATATGATGGCATACGCAATAAGCAATTTGTTAAAGGGAAAGCAAAATCATTAAAAAACAAGGCGAAGGTCTGTTTATTTACCATAAGTGATCGCATGTATTGCAAGATACATCCTCATAAGGAGGGGTAAAGCATATGATGAATGCGTTAAGAGCATGGTGGACAAAAACAGATAGGATGAAAGAGCTGAAAAAGATCAATCTTGGCTATCTGTTACTGTCAACACTCTTTTATTACAGTACCGTATGGGAAGATATCGAATGGCTATGCTATCTGCTGTATTATGGCATTCCTTTTCTTTATCTGTGCTATCATTATGAGTGGGTCATAGATTGTATTCGTATCTGTATGCGAAGCTGTTTAAAGTACTATTTGGGTGCCATCATGTTCATGGCACTGCTTAGTTTGGTATTGCCTTGTCTTTATCAGACATATGATTTTTCTTACTTTTTGATTCGCATTTTGCAGATTGGTAAGGAAGGGCTGAAAATCCTGTTTCTCTTTCTTATTTTTATCCGCTACATTTCTCCTGAAGGAGATTATCTTTTATTTATGAAATACTTTGTGTTAGCAACCTGTATGTATATCTTGGGCACGTGTGTGATCATTGCGATTCCTGGTTTGCGTGATCTTTTATTGCAATTGAATAAGGCGGATGAAAATACGATTCGATTAGCTTATTTACCATCGTATATCACAAGATTTGGATGGTGTGGGTTTTCCGGCTTTACCTATACCTTGCGTTGTTCCTTGGCTGCTATGTTTCTGTGCTATATCATTTATTTGCAACAGGAACAAAGTTTTACTTTCCATACGATCTTATTGATGATCGTTATCCTTGGAAACTTTTTCTATGGTCGTATCGGAATCGCTGTAACAGCTATCTATGTGTTTCTGCTTTTTGTTGTTTTATGGATGAAAAAACGAATGCTGTGGAAACGCTTATTGCTTATGATGGTGATAACTTGCGGTATGCTTTCCATAGCCTTTCTCTTATCCGAACAAGTGCGTATATGGCTGCGATGGGTTTTTCAATCCTTCATCAATTATTCTGAGCAAGGCAGTTTTTCCACAACATCTACTCAATCGCTAAAAGAAATGTATTTTACACCAAATGGTAAGACGCTTTTGCTAGGTGATGGCTATTATACGGATGCGGATGGATTATATTATATGGGAACAGATGTAGGCCTTTTCCGTGCTGTTTTATTTGGCGGCATTGGTTTTCAAATGCTTCGCTATACTTTGCTAGGTAGTTTATTGTTTGAATATAAGCGCTGTTTACCGGTGCATTTGCATAGACTTCTGCTCTTATTACCTATTTTATTTATCATTTATGAAATGAAGGGGGAAAGCATTTGCCCGATCATTTCTATTCTATTTGGTGTGGCTTTGCTTATCACCTATCAGAAGGAAAGAAAGAAAAGCGGTGAAACCTATGGATATTTCCATCATAATTCCGGTCTATAATGTAGAACGATATCTCAAGGATTGTTTGGATTCCATCATCCAACAAAGCAACGAGATCATGCTGCAGGCAATCATTGTAGATGATGGAAGCAGTGATCATTCACAAACAATTGCAAAACACTATACAATGTTGTATCCTGATATATTTGAATATCATCGAAAAACAAATGGGGGCTTAAGTGATGCCCGCAATTATGGGGTACGCTTTGCGAAAGGAACCTATTTAATGTTTTTAGATAGTGATGATTATTTGCGAGAGGATGCCTGCTTCGCACTGTTCACATGTTTAAAAAAGACGCAGGCAGATGTTGTGCTATATGATTATATTTCCTTTGATGAGCATCAACAAAAAGCAGTGACCATGCTTGCCAGTGATTCTGGTTTTATAAGTGATCGACAATATTTGCTTACGCAGCCGACCGCATGGAATAAAATTGTCAAAACAGAAGCGTATAAACAACATCACATCACATTTCCTAAAGGTATTTGGTATGAAGATCGGGCAACGACTGGGGCGTACATCAATTTTGCGAAACGCATCTATTATCTTCAGCAACCGCTGTATTATTATCGCCAACGAACCAATTCGATCATGAATCAGCAGATGTATCATCCAAAGATGCTTGATATGAAAACAGCCATTGCCTATATGCTAGAACAGCTTGATATACAGCGATACCATGATGAAGTTGAATACATATGCATCAGTAATCTTATTTATCAAAGTGGTGAACGGCTGTTACCACATCATAAAAAGGAAGAAATGGCGATGTTTGTTCATTATATGAATGATCTTTTTCCGAATTGGGAAAAGAATCCTTATTATCTGAAACGCAGTAAATTGTATCAAAGCATCTGTAAGGCAATCAAACAAAATCACCTGGGAATTGCCCGACGCCTATTTCATCTTAAAAATAAAATGGTATAATGTTAAAGATAAAGGAGCAGGGTATGGATAAAATTATTGCGGTTATTGTAAGCTATAACCGAAAGAAATTATTAAAAGAGGCATTGGAGCATCTGTTGCATCAGCAAAACGTCAAGTTCGACATCCTGATCATTGATAATGCAAGTACAGATGGCACCAAAGAATATATCGTTGACTATTTACAAAAGGATAACATCCTGTATCACAATACAGGAGCAAATTTGGGAGGCGCCGGCGGCTTTTCATTAGGGGTTAAAATGGGCGTTGAAAAAGGCTATGACTATGTTTGGATCATGGATGATGATACCATGGTCAAAAAGAATGCCTTGGATGAATTGTTGAAGGCGAAAGAAATCCTTAAAGGGAACTTTGGTTTTTTATGCAGCGATGTAAGATGGATTGATGGCAGTGCTTGTGCCATGAATGTTCCTAACATAGATGAGAATTGGATACAGGACAGTGCATATCTTGAAAACGGCATCGTAAAGGTAAAACAATGCTCATTTGTATCCTGCTTTCTCCCATCGCGTGTCGTTAAGAAGGTAGGCCTTCCCATCAAAGAGTTTTTTATTTGGGGGGATGATGCGGAGTATACCAAACGCATCTCTTTACAGTATCCATGCTATTTTGTTGCCCGCAGCAAGGTCATCCATAAGATGCTCAGCAATACCCCTACCGATATCGTAGCAGAATCCAGTGATCGTTTGTTTCGCTACAATTATGCGTATCGAAACATGTATTATGTAAAAAAGCTAGAAGGCGGTAAGCTGAATATGTTGCTGTTTTACTATCGGACATTTTTAGAAATTGTCAGAATACTTAAAAGTAAGGGAAAAGGAAAAGGGAAAAAGATAAGGATCCTATGCAAAAGCATGCATCAGCGTAAAAAATTTCATCCGGAAATAGAATATATTGAGTAGAATGAAAAGGAGATAACTTATGAAGAAAAGTGTAAAAATGAATTATATCTTCAATTTAGGTTATCAGCTGTTACTCATAGCCCTTCCGCTTATTACGACACCCTATATATCAAGGGTATTAGGTGCCAAGGCGATTGGTACTTACAGCTTCACACAATCCATCGTTACTTACTTCACTTTATTAGGATGTATCGGTTTAGGATTGTATGGGCAACGAGAGATTGCTTACCATCAAAATGATGCGTTGCAAAGAACAAAGATTTTATATGAATTGATCCTGTTAAAGGTGATTAGTATAGCGCTTAGTTTAGGCATCTATTTCATCGTTTTCCAAACCTTTGATGAATATCGTTCCTTATTCTATATTCAGATGATTGATATATTTGCAAATGTGTTTGATATTAATTATTTTTATCAGGGATTAGAAAACTTTAAGAAAATTATCGCAAGAAATATTACGGTGCGCTTTATCAGCATCATATGTGTGTTTGCTTTCATAAAGTCGCCACAAGATCTGCCGTTGTATATTTTGATTCAATCTTTATCCCTTCTCTTCGGTAATCTAAGCATGTGGATTGCATTGCCCAACTACATAGTTAAACTTGATCATGTGAAGTTAGAAATAGGGAAACATGTAAAACCAACACTGATTCTGTTTTTCCCCCAAATTGCCGTTTCCATTTATACGGTATTGGATCGCACGATGATTGAGGTGTTAACGGGCAATACCGAAGAAATCGGATATTATGAACAAGCACAAAAAATTGTAAAATTAGCACTGACGATTGTCACTTCCTTAGGAACAGTGATGCTGCCGCGGATATCCAATCTGTTTGCGGATCATGATATGCATAAGATTAAAGAATACATTTATCAATCCTTGCATTTTGTTATGATGATTGCGGTACCGATTATGTTCGGCATCATGGGCATCGCACCTAATCTTGTCCCTTGGTTTCTCAGTGAGAAATTTATGGCAAGTATACCATTGGTGATGATGACGGCACCTATCATTGTCTTTATCGGTATCAGTAATGTGATCGGTATTCAATTCCTATTGCCTACCAGAAGACAAAAAGCCTATACCTTATCAACCATCATGGGCTCTATCGTCAATTTAATATGTAATCTCTTACTGATTCCAGGATTACTTTCCATGGGGGCAACCATCGCTTCTGTGATAGCCGAAGCATCGGTTACTGCTTTTCAATTATATTGTGTGCGTGAGGATATTGATATTAAAAAAGTATGGAAAGAAAATAGACATTATCTGCTTGTAGGAGCCTGTATGTTTGGTGTTGTATACGCGTTAAGCGTATTTTTAACCCCAAGTATCATGCATACCCTTTTCATCATTAGCGTAGGTGTCGTTATTTATTTTGTTATACTTTTCATATTAAAAGATAAATATATTTACACCATCATGCAAACAGTAAAAGATAAGCTGCGTGTAAAAAGCAGCTAAAGGAGGAAGACCATGAACTATTCATATGTGATTGTCGGTGCAGGACTGGCAGGGATCACGATGGCCGAGCGCTTGGCCGCACGTCATCAAAAAAATATTTTATTGATTGAAAAACGCAATCACATCGGAGGTAACGTCTATGACAGTTACAATGAAGATGGCATACTGATCCACAACTATGGGCCACATATTTTCCATACGAATAATAAAGAAGTATTTGACTATTTAAGTAACTTTACTGAGTGGATTCAGTATCAGCACCATGTGTTATCCTTTGTTGATGGCCGCTTATTGCCAATGCCGATTGGTGTGGAAACGATTAATCGTTTATATAACTTGCATTTATCTGTATTTGAATTTGCACAATTCATCGAACAGCAGAGAGAAAAACGCACGAAGATTGAGACCAGTGAAGATGTTGCCTTGGATAAAGTTGGACGCGATATTTATGAAAAATTCTTTAAAAATTATACAATCAAACAGTGGGGGACAGATCCCAGTGAGCTGGATACTTCCGTAATCAGCCGAATCCCTTTACGTTTTAACCGTGATACGCGTTACTTTGCCGATCAATATCAAGGGATGCCGCGACTGGGGTATACAAAGATGTGTGAGAACATGCTGAAAAGCAAACACATCCATATTCTGTTGAATACCGATTATCGTGATGTCTTGGATGGGATCACCTACGACACACTGATCTATACCGGACCAGTTGATGCGTTTTATCAATATAAATATGGGAAATTAAAATATCGAAGCATCGATTTTAAAATGGAAACCTTAGATGTAGCTTCTTATCAAGAAGCAGCTGTCATTAATTATCCAAACGATTATGCGTTTACCCGTATTACCGAGTTTAAAAAATTAACCGGTCAAACGCATGCGAAAACGACTATCATGAAAGAGTACCCATGCTTTAAAGATGAGCCTTATTATCCTTATCCAACCAAAGAATGGTTAGCGAAGTATCAGCAGTATGAAGCTTTGATGAAAAAAGAAAAAAATGTAGTATTTGTCGGTCGCTTAGCAGAGTACAAATACTATAATATGGATGCCGTTGTGGAAAAAGCGTTGAAATTAGCAGAAAACTTATAAAAAAAGAGGAGGGATGGCATATGAAGAAAAAGAAAATAACATCATATTTTGCAAACATCACTCCTTTTCAATTGGCTTTCCTTATCAATGCGCTTTTTCTGATCTGTTATCTGATCAGTGGTACTATGAAGTATGAAGTTAGTGATGACTTTATGATGGAAGTCATGGTCTCTGGCGCATATACAGGTACACCGTCTCCTTATATAATGTTTATGAATCCATTGATTGGTTTATTTTTATCAACATTATATAAGTTGCATGCTTCCCTAAACTGGTATTTTTATTTCCAGGTTGCAATGATCTTTCTGTCACTGACGGGGATCACTTATTTGATCTTGAAGAAGAAAAGAACTTCGTTCACACTGTTGCTGGCAGTGTTGTTTATTGGCTTTTTCAGTAATGATCTTTATCAACTCATGCAGTTTACAAAGACAGCAACGGTGACAATTGGATGTGGATGTTTCTTTTTGATTACGGCAATCGTACAAAAAAATATATCGTATAAACGTTTACTTCTAGGAGCTTGTTATGTATTTATAGGCACTATGATACGCAATAAATGCTTTTATATTACAGTAGCCTTTCTGTTTTTGACATGTTGTTTGTTATTTTTACGCCATCTTAAACAAAACCAATGTTCTTATAAAGTAATGATAAAACCTCTTTTTATCTTTGCGTGTACACTTGGCATCTGTTATGCATTTGTTTATGGCAGCAGTAAAGTATTTACCAGTATGCATCCTGACTATGCAGCATATAAAGAATACAATGAGGCCAGAGCAATCATCACCGATTATCCCGTGGATGGCTATCAGAATCTGAAAGATGACTTATCCGCAATTGGGGTATCTGAAAATGATTTTTATAATCTTGCTCATTTTGGTTATGGCGATACCCAGATCTATGATGCAGACTATGTGAAACAAGTGAGTGAAATCGTAGCAGCGCATCGCCTGCAGGATACACCAAGCATTTTACGTATCGGATACAATATGTTAAAACAAAGATATGATAAGTACATCAGTGTCTTAGGCTGTCTGGCTATCGGACTTGCCGTATTCATAAAAAAGTCGCGTTCTTTTCTGCTTATCTTTGCTAATGTTTTAGTAACCGGTGTTTTGCTTATTTATATCTTCTATCAAGGGCGTGTGGTGTATCGGGTAGAATACTCCATCTTCTTATCCCTGGCTATCAGCATTTTGTGCTATGATCATTTTTTAACACAGGAACACACCTATCCATTAGAACGTTTCCTTCCGGCAGGCATCGTTATTTTACTATTGATGCATATTCCAAGTTTTCTTCCTAATACTCATCAAAATTTTGCCGTGATGTTTAATTCCTGGGAAAATCATGTCGGAAAATATCGTGCTTCCTTCATTGATAATCGTCAAGAAGGAATACTACAAGAAATGCAGCAGCATCCTAACCGTATATACTATTTAGGATTTCAAACGACAATACAGACAATGTATTTGAATTATGATCCACGCTTCGTGATGGAACCGAACATGTTTAACAATGCGATCTATCTGGCTGGTGTTGATAGTTTTCATCCAAGCCGGATGCAGTGGCTGCAAGAACATAAATTAAAAGGTACGATGGAAGAATTATTGGATAAAGATGTCTATTTAATTGAGAATATTTATCAGGAAGAAATGTTAAACTTCATAAAGGAACATTACGATGCCACTGCTCGATTGACGCAATATGCTGTAATTGATGGCTATCAAATTTTGAAAATCGAAGCAAATTAAAAGTTGTACTGTACTTACCTGAAAAAGGGATTTTCTATACAATTTAGAATCATCTGACGAAGGGATGATTCTTTTTTTAGCATTTTTTTGTATAATTCAATATTGCTTATTTTAGATGGTATGAAATTATAGTACTTTATAAACGGTAAATATTACCAATTGAGGTTGACGGAAAAGAAAATTCGCGTTATAAATGTATATGTAATTTGAAGCATCTGGTTAAGATTACTTATATTTTCTTGTTCAATAAAGTATACGATTTTATATAGCTTTAAAACTATAGAAAAACAACTTAAAAAGTAAGAAAAAACACCAAATCATGGAAATTTGGCGTTTATTTATAATCATATACATTGTTACATATAGGCTACGATACCAGGTTGCTTTGATTCTTTGTCCATATGAGAAAAGCCACCAGTGAACATGTCATGAAATAGTTGGCGATTATGCAAACGACCATTTTTACTGGTGTGTATCAAGCGATGATGCATGATAGAGCAATTGGCGAAAGCTGTACTATAAAAAATAAAAAAGTAAGTATTATGGGCAGAGGGGATTGAATTTTATTGTATAACAGAGTAGAATTGTATAGCAA
>NZ_CEVYEL010000043.1:0-21700 GCF_982403165.1 Longicatena sp. | reverse complement strand
ACTAGGGACGTATTTAATGGAATTGCGGATCAGATGTACGATACATCTTTGAACAATGATCTTAGGAAATATTGCTTTGGCTCCTTCTTCCAGTCCACTAACTCCATCCATCGACATAAAGAAAACATCTTCTATCCCTCGTGCTTTCAATTCATCAAATATCTGCATCCAATAATTCTTACTCTCGCTTTCACTAAGCCATAATCCAAGGATATCTTTATGCCCATTCAAATCGTAGCCTAATATCGTGTATACAGCGCATTCTTTCGCCTCATAGCCACTACGCAATGTCACATACATACAATCTACGAACAAGAAGGCATAGCACTTCTTTAATGGTCTATTTCGCCATTCTTCTAGTTCTGGTAATATGGCATCTGTAATATCGGATACCATTTCATGAGAAATTGAAAATCCATAGATATCTTCTATTGTTTTTGATATATCACGTTGACTCATTCCTCGTGCATACATCGCTAATACTTTATCTTCTATTCCTGAAACATCTCTTTGTCGTTTTGATATCAGCTGTGGCTCAAAAGAGCCATCACCCTCTCTTGGTGTATCTATCGTGATATCTCCCTTTGTAGTATGAACAGTTTTTTGACCATATCCATTTCTACGATTCTGCGTTTGTTTATATTCTTTATTATTATTCTCATATCCTAAATGATGACTCATCTCACCTTGGAGCAACGATTCAAATATCGGACCAAAAAGTTCTTTGAGTGCTTCATCTGCATCTTCTGCTGATTGTGGATCAAATTGTTTTGCGATTTCTTGCGCGAGTGCTACTGTTTTTGGATCTCTTTTTATTCTTGCCATATGTTATTTCCTCTACTTTCTTTTATTGTATCATAAGCATATAAAAACTGTGTATCGTTAAGTCGTACGCTCTTAACTTACACAGTTTATTTTACACTCTCTCCGTGGACAACGTTTTCTGTATTGACGTTGTTACTTTAATGGGATTATATCAATGTAAACAGTCTTTTTATGTTTATCCTTTTGCTAATTTTCTTCGCTTAATGATTTTTTTAATTTTACGAACAATAACATAAATGATGATAATGAAAACACCTAAAATGATTGCTGATTCTATCGGATTTACTTCCACAAGATTATCATCATAAGAAGCATCATATGCCGCTTTCGCTTCTTTATAGAATTTCGTATCTTTTACAGAATCTAAAAACTGGTAATTTTTATCCTCATGTTCTTTGGCGTCTTCTTTACCATTTGTCTTACTCATTTCTAAAAAATTCTTTTTCTCCTTGATGTAGTTCTCACGATAAGTATTGTATTCGCTTATATAATGTTTGCTAAATTTTTTTAAATCAAAACTACGTTTTGCTTCCTCTTCATTATATATGTTCGTAAAAGCATCTTTGTCTGCCATAGCATATATTTCATTCAGCTTTAGCTTTTCTTTTGCATCGTATGCTTCTTTATAATGTTTTGTATATACTTCTTTTATAATATTTTTAGGCAAAGTTGCTAATTGATATTTTTCAGTCGTTATTGCATCTTTTTCCCCATTTTGTTTGGCTAACGTTTCACTTTTCTTACGTAACTCTTTTTCAGCCTGTAAAAATGCTTTGTCAAATGCCGATCGATAATTACTATCTTTGTATTTATACTTTATATTTTTTAAGTTTCTGTTTGGCTCCTTTATCTTAGCTGCATAACCTTCTTTTTTACCAATAGCTTTATAATCAATTTTTGGCTTAGTGACCGTTGGCTTGCTCGTGGTATAACTATTTGTCGTTGTATTCGTAGACGGTTTCGTTTGATTGCTAGATGAATTCGAACTAGATGCAGAGCTATTACCATTATGACAATGGTATTCTCCATATGCCAATCCCCATTTTTCACAATTGGTACGACAGGTGTGACAACCATTTCCATCAGTTCTTCCCGGATGTGCTTTCACCGCCTGTGTAGCGCCAAGCAGCGTAGCTGAAAGCATTGCTGCGAATAATACTTTTTTCTTCATTTCTTTCTCCCTCTGAAATTTCTATTCTTTTTGATTCTAATCTATTATACAATTATTCATTACAGATAGGAATGTAAAGGGTTTCTTTATACATAATTTCACCTGTTTATTTATTAACACCTATTATTTATACATGTATATGTAGATCAAACGTTCATCAATTACTGTTTTGTCTATGTTATACAAAAACATCCGCCATTGAGTTCTTCGTTTCTAAAAGAACTACTTAAGTGAAATAGAAAAGAGAACATAAGCCTTACATACCACACAGCTTATGTTCTCTAATATTCCTATGCTCTTATCTATCCTGTACCGCTTTAACAATTGCCTTTGCGTTGATGCCATACTTTTCAAATAAAGCTTGTGCATCGCCACTTTCTCCAAAGGTATCCTGTACACCGATATGTTTTACAACACAGGCATGCGCACTGCTTGCCACAACATCCGATACTGCACTTCCTAAACCGCCAATCACACTATGCTCTTCACAAGTGATGATCGTATCATGGGTTTTTGCCAATTCTTTTATTAAGGCGGTATCTAATGGTTTTATGGTTGAAATGTTTACCACAGTAGGGGCTTCCTCCAACATAGCAGCTGCTTTTAAAGCTTCTTGTACCATCATACCACTCGCCACTAAGGCAACCTTTTTCCCCTTACGTAAAACATTGCCTTTCCCAATTTCAAATGTATAAGATGCATCATATACACTCTCTACTTTGCCTCTGCCAAGACGAACATAACAAGGTCCATCTATGTTAGCTACTGCTCGAATAGCCTGTTTGGTTTCCTCTTCATCACAAGGCTGAATCACTGTCATTCCCGGAATCACACGCATTAATGCCAGATCTTCATTACACTGATGACTAGCACCATCTTCCCCTACACTTAGACCTGCATGGGTAGCGCAAATCTTCACATTTAGATGAGGATAACCAATGCTGTTACGAATTTGTTCAAAGGCTCTTCCTGCCGCAAACATCGCAAAGCTGGACGCAAAGACGATATACTTGCTTGCCGCTAAACCTGCCGCAATGCCCATCATATTTCCTTCCGCTATACCAACATCAAAATGACGCTGTGGACAAACCTTTTTCGCTTCGCTTGTTTTGGTACTTCCTGCCAGATCCGCATCTAAAACAATAACTCGCTCATTCTCTTGTATGAGCTGTGCCAACGCTTTTCCATAGGCCTCTCTTGTTGCACACTTTGCCATTATGCCTCACCTCCTAATTCCTTTATTGCTTGTTCATACTGTTCTTTATTGGGGGCTGTTCCATGCCAGCCTGCTTGATTTTCCATGAAGGACACGCCTTTTCCTTTCACGGTATTGGCAATGATGGCTGTTGGTCTTCCCTTATTTTCTCTAGCTTTTGATAAAGCCGATAAGATTTCATCCATCGCATGACCATCTACCGTCAAAACATGGAAATGAAATGCCTTAAATTTTTCTTCTAAAGAATCAACATTCATAACCTTTGCCACCTCACCATCAATCTGCAAACGGTTATGATCAACGATGACACATAAATTATCCAGCTGATACTGTGCAGCTGCCATGGCAGCCTCCCAAACTTCACCTTCCTGACATTCTCCATCGCCCAATAACGCATAGACACGATGATGGTTTTGGGCAAGCTTATTGCCCAGTGCCATGCCAACAGCTGCAGAGATTCCTTGACCTAATGAGCCAGTTGACATATCAACACCGGCAACATATTTCATGTTGGGATGTCCTTGTAATCGTGAGTTTATCTTGCGAAATGTCAATAATTCACGTTCATCAAGAAGTCCTTTTTCACACAATACCGCATATAACAAAGGAGATGCATGTCCTTTACTTAAGACGAAACGATCACGATCGATGCTGTTTACATTCGCTTCTGTGATATCCATCTCTTGAAAATATAATGCCGTCACAAGATCTGTTGCACTCAGACTTCCACCCGGATGTCCACTTTGTGCCGTATAGACCTGTTTTAAAATATGCTTACGTATTTGTCTGGCATGTTCTACTAATTCCTGTTTATCCATAACTTACCTTCTTTCTTGTTGTCATGTTGTTATACATATACTTCCTCATGATACACCTGTTTATAAAGGAAGAGCTGAAAGATGCTTCCAGCTCCTAAGATTATTTTTCAATGGCTTTACGAATACGGCTGGTAACTCCCTTTAGGTTGTAGCATTCGGCATACTGCTGTAAAGGACGTTTGATGTGATCAACAACAAAGCGCTGTCCATCGATATGGAATTTTGCCAAATTCGCATAAAGCTGCTGTAATTCTTTTTTTACATCTTCATCATTGAATGCATAATGACCGGAGATATCAAGAATTTCTAAGGATAATGCTTCATCTTTTAAGATATCCTCTACCTGTAGATTACGCTGTTCTCCCATCATCCATTTTCTCCAACGTTCTGTTTTGATTGCTTTTACCAACAAAGTATTTCTTAAATCCGAAGTTTCATCAAGCAAACCTTCCTCTTCTAAGATTTTTTCTACATCACACAGCTTTAAGTAAGCACGGGTTTCTTCTGTACCATACTGTGGGGCTACATTGCTGGCAGTTACATTTGCCGGAATATGTTCCAGTAAGGTTACATCATCCAAATAATCCGCATTATGTTCCTTAAGTCCTACACCATATTGTTTCGCCATCTGTGCTAGGTCATAGGCGTTATGGAAATTATAGGTTCCTACCTGTTCTGTTTTTCTTGTTAACGTACCTGTCTGACCAACGATGAAAGTTGGCATTGGTAATCCTTTGGCAGTTAATTCTTTTTCCAGCTTTTCGATAAATTCATGATACTTTTCTGTCGAAGTTAAACCACCATTGGTTTCCTCTGTACCAACTTCATAGCCAATTTCCGGTAAGCCGCGTTTTTTACGTTCTTCTTCACAATAGGCAATTAAATCAACCGTACGACTTAATACCACATCCAAAGGAATGACTTTACCAATTTCAAATGGGTCCTTCGTTGGGTCGATCATCAATAAATCAAAACCATTTTCAATATCAGCTAAGTAAGACTGACGAGCTAATTTCATTGCTTCTTCTTCTGGCAGGTGGGCATTACGCTCATTATCTCTTTGCCAAGGTCCACCATGATCACGACACAAATAGTACAAACCATCAAAGCCTACTTCATTCGCAACCTTGCGAATATCTTCATTAAAACGTTTCTGATCCCAGCCATTCACATAGCCGCCACCTAACGCATCGGCATCTACCTGATTACGACTGGCAATGAACATCAAAGGGAAATCATAATCTCTAGCGATTTCAAAACTTGCCTGTAATAAATTAGGTGACATTGGCCCTATGCCTAATAACGTTGCACTATCTCCTGAATCTTGTAATTTTAATAGTCCTTCCACTACTTTTTTAATTGGTAACTTTTCCATATCTTTCTTCTCCTCTTTTTACCTATTTTGTATGTTTCACCGTTACGCTTGATAAGCATATGCTTATTTGTATAAATATGCTTTCCCAACGGTGTTTAACAGACGCATCTTATTAGCGATGACACTTCGCGCCGCCTGAATGGCCGAAGGAAATATCGCATTTGGCTCATATGCATCTGGATGAAGCGCTAAATATCTTTTTGTTTCAGTAAAGAATGCTGTTTTTACATCACTGGAAATATTGATCTTACAAATTCCTAAGGCGACGGCCTGAGTTATCTCTTCATCCGGGTTGCTGCTGCCTCCATGTAATACCAAAGGGATGTTCACCTGTTCGCGAATGGCTTTTAAAACATCCAGCCTTAACGTTGGTTTATAATTTGTGGGATAAATGCCATGGGCAGTGCCAATCGCAACTGCTAAAGTATCCACACCTGTTTTATCCACAAATGTTTTCACCGCTACCGGATCACTATATTGAATGTCACTGACATGCTCCTTGCTAATCGCACCTATCGTTCCTAATTCAGCTTCCACGGATACATGCTGAGGCTTTACAAGCTCACAGATATCCTTTGTTCGCCGGATGTTTTCATCTAGAGGATACGAGGATGCATCGATCATGACGGAAGTGAAACCACAACGCAATGCTTGCAATATCTGTTGGCGATTAGCGCCATGATCCAAATGGATGACACAGGGAACACTTGTCGTATGGGCAACCTCCAGAACCGTTTTCATAAAAGGTTCTTTCAAATAGGCAAGCTCATCAGGATGAATCTCATAAATCACAGGTGCTTGTAAGGCTTCACTTTCTTCCTTCACAGCATTTAATATTTCCAGACTGCCGATGTTGAAGGCAGGAATCGCGAAATGATGTTTTTGTGCGATTGTTAACAGCTCTTGCATATTCATCAGCATATCTTTATTCTCCTTTTCGATTCCTATGAATTTCATTTTGTTTCTTTGCCTCATCTTCCAAATGATGAAGATATTGAACAATTTTCATGCGATACAAATGTCCTTTCAGAAAGCTTAGCAATCGAATACCGAAATGCACATCATGCAGTTTTTCTTGATAGATGATACAGGTATAGTTTTCATCCAATGGCTGTAAGCGATAAGAAATTGTCTGTGTATATTTAGGGTATTGGCTCTTTACCTTGTAATATTGTGCTTCCTGTAGTGCTTCTATTGTTACCGGAATGCGATATTCCTTATCATGAAACTTTAGCTTTTGAGTATACGAATAGCCCTGATGCAGCTGGGCAGGACGCTTCGCAAGCTTCACCTGTTGTTTGATATCCTTTTGCAGCTCTTTTAATAAAATGCGATAGATAGCTGCCGCATTTACATGGACATTTACTTTCACTTTCATATTCATCTTTCCTCATCACTTGGCTCTTAGGGGCAAGAATTACTTATTTTTTAAACGTACATACCATGAACAAATTTCCTTTAACAAATCCTCTTGATAAGAGAAACCGCATATTTGATGAACCGCTTCAATGATGCCTTTTTCTTGAATGAGCATCTGCATCTGCATAGCAGCTTCATCCGTTTTTTCATCATAAAGCAAACCATACGCAATCGCTTGTACGATATGTTCATAAGGTAAGTGATGCGCTTTACACATACGGGCACTGCCACATAAGCGATCATCATAGCTAAGCTTACGCAGTGGATCTTTTCCTACCCGATAAACCGTATCCGGCATATCTCCTTTTGCTTTCGGAAAGACACTTAACTTATCCAACTGCTCTTCACTGATGGGATACTGTTGCAGGATACCGGCACGTATTTCTTTGGTAACTTCCTGAATAAAGGCTGCTCCATCTTCATCTTCCAATAGTTCATTAATGGTCGTATAACCTCGATACCAACCAAGATAAGCACTGGCTGCATGAGGACCATTCACAAGGAATACTTTAATATCCTTTAACATGGCGATATCATCACATAACTCTAACCACTCAATATCTGCGATATCAATCGTTAATGGCGGTTGTATCAATAAGGACAAGACTGCCGTTGAACGAATGTTTAGCGAGCGATGATCATCGGCATCGGTACTGCGGCGAATGATAGTATCCCGTATGACGACCTGATGCATAAACCAGGACAGCAGCTCTTCGTTCATATCTTTTACAAAGGCATCTTGAATCATTGGTATCATGCCGTTTTTATTTGTTAAACAAAGCATGCTCAGCTTTTGATTGGGATTTGTCTTTGCCCGCATCTTAAAGATTTCTTTTACATATGCGATAGCCTCAGGAAAATCTTGGGGATAGATGCTAAGAAACAAGAGATCGGCATATACGATGGCATGGCAATCCTGTGGCTCTAGCAGGGTTTCATATGCCTCATAGCCGCTTACCTCATGTTCTTCTATGCACTCCTTGCGATAGACCTGCACATGGTAACTGCCTGTTTCATTTAGTTTTTGGATAACACCGGCATCTTTATCTAAAAATGTTGTATGCCAGCGTGGTGCATTGGCAAGGGTTTCTCCAAGAAACCCCTTCCCCAATCTACCTGCACCAAGAATGACTGCATTTGCCATAAGATTCCCCTATTTCGTTTCTACCGCTTTGGCTTCTGCTTTCTTTTTCTTATCCTCTAAATTCGGTTTGATAAACATCAATGCAATGGCTGTCACAACGACACCGATTGCCATATCTAAGGTGTATAACAGCGGCTTGCTGGTAGCTGCTACAACGATCATACCGCCATGAGGAACATAACAGTCAATTGCATGCATCATTGCTAAGCCGGCACCTACCGCACTACCTAAACAGATTGCTGGCAATACATGTTTGATATCCTTAACAGCAAATGGAATTGCCCCTTCGGTAATACCAATCAATCCCATAAAGGCTGCGGTAATACCTAATTGTTTTTCAGCATCATCATATTTTTTACGTGAAATGAATGTTGATAAAGCTAGTCCAAGTGGAGGAATGGCAACCGCAACACGGAAAGCACCGTTTGGTCCATAAATACCTTCTGCCATCAATGCCATGGTAAATGCTGAAGCTGTCTTATTAATAGGTCCACCCATATCAAAGGCTGTCATCAATCCAATAACGATTCCTAACAGGATAGCGCTGCCGCCCTGCATATTGCTTAACATCGTGGTCAAGGCTTTCATCAAAGCACCTAATGGACCAACTAAGATATACATATAAGCTAAACAGCAAATCAGTGTTGATAGAATAGGAATGATCAAGACTGGCATGATGCTTTTAATGGTTGTGTTCACCTTCCATGATTTGATCCATTTGCATACATAACCAACAAAGATACCCATGATCATCGCACCTAAGAAACCGGTAGATACACTATTTTCACCAACGGGATTGTTAGCGATATAACCGGCAATCATACCAGGTGCTAAGCCCGGTTTCCCAGCTAGTGAATAAGCGATATAACCAGCTAGCATAGGAATCATCATGGCCATACCGGCAGAACCAATCGTATTCAAATTCTGCATGAAAGGATTGGTGACTTTCATTCCTTCGGCACCGGCATCTCCGGTTGCTAAGGCGATGGCTAAGAAGACACCACCGATAACAACGGCTGGAAGAAAATATGAAACACCGGTATTAAACGCCTTTACCAAATCTTTTCCAATATTTTTAAACATAGGATTTCCTCTCTTTCCTCTTCTTTAGAGCTTTTCTGCCTGATCAATGATCTCAGCAGGATTTTTGATTACTACAGAAGGATCAATCGTGATGACCTTGCCTTCCTCTTCTTTTTCTTCAAAACGTTCTTCCCCTTCGATACCGATGGCTACTGCCAAAATGACAGCATCTGCACTGGCGATATCATCTTCCTCCAGTTCATTTTCAATACCCATGCCCCCTTGGGTTTCTACCTTGTAGTCATAACCTCTTTTCTTACATTCCTGTTCAATGGCTTCCTGTGCCATGTACGTGTGCGCAATACCTGTGGTACATGCGGCAACGGCAACGATTTTCATTTCTTTTTCCTCCTATCGTTTATTCCTCTTCTAATACGGAAATACAGTCATAAAATGCTTCACTGGTTTTCGCATCTTGTAATTGTTGGCGAAAATCCGCTTTGATCAAATGGCGACTTAGCATTGCCAATATTCGCAAATGCTCTGCATTACGGCTTGCTAATGGAACTCCAATCATAAAGATCAAATTTACCTGTTCCTCATCCCATTGCAAAGGATGATTCAGCTTTAAACAAGCCACGAAGGTATCCTTAACCGCATCACTTTCGCCATGCGGTATGGCAACGCTGTAGCCAATGGCTGTAGATACTACTTCTTCGCGTTTCAAAACAGCCTCAACATAACTTTTTTTATCGGTAATCTTACCCGCTTTATCCGCAAGGTCCGCAAGATAAGAAATGACTTCCCTTTTATCTTGAAACTGTTGATCACTGACGTTTACTATCTCCTTTGTAAACACATGTTTCACCTCTTTTCCTTCGGTATGGCAACCATCACTTGCATACTCCCTTGCAAGGTGTAGCGCTTGGCAAGTGATGTGACAATGAGATTATCTCCCGCTTTGACATCCAGTGTTTCCTGCTTGGTTTCAAGTAATCCCTGACCCTGAAGAATCGTTAACAATGCATAGCTTTCATTTACGATGTCCACAGCTTCCTGTATCTGATATTGACGAATGGTGAAGATGTCATTGTCACAATACGTAATACAGGTAAAGGCTTTTTCTTTTTGTATTGTAGGAGTAAGTGGGGCATCTTTATGAGGGATGCATACGACATCTGCTGCCTTGGCAATTTGCAGAGGTCGTTTATTTCCGAAAGCATCCGTATTGTCATAATCGTAAATGCGATATGTGATATCAGAATTTTGTTGAACCTCATACACAAGCATCTTTCCTTCACATCCATGTAAGATACCGGCAGGAATATACGCAGCATCTCCATCATGAATTGGTTTGCGTATTACCAAATCATCAATTTCACCCTGGGCAATACGTTGCAAGAAGGCTTCTTTGGTTTTGGCCGTATGCCCATAGATGAGCTTTGTGTTCGGTGCTGTTTTCAGATACAAACAGAATTCACTTTTTCCTGTGGCATGTTCATGTGCTTGTGCATAAGCATCATCGGGATGTACCTGTAAGGATGGAGAGGATGATACATCATTCATCTTGATTAACAAGGGAAAGTGTTCCTGTTTACTATTAGCAAACAACTCACGATGCTGTTCATACACTTCGCTCAAACGCATATCTTGAAAAGGTTCTTGTAAGATTCTGCTTTCTCCATGTTCATGGGCACTGATCATCCAATATTCACCAATGCGTTGATGGGTATCTTGGGCTAAACCCAAATATTCAGCAATCTGCGTACCGCCATATGCTTTCTCTTTCATCATGGATTTCAGTTTCAGAATTTCCTTGCTCATTGTCTTGCGCTCCTTTCTTACGCCCCTATTGTAAAAGGGGAAATTTTTTTGCGAAATACCAACTCTTTTCTACAACTTCCGGAAATAAAAAAACACCGGCAATTACCGGCACCATGCTTTCCCCTATAGGGGAAAGATTTCAAGAAATTATGCTGTATTTATGCAAAAACTCCCTTTAAATGTCATAAAAAAATGTTATGATAGTGATACTGCACGTGTTCGTGTATCTTTTTTTCCACAACATCTGGAAAGAGTTTGCAATAGCCGATTCCAAGATTTCATCTTATGATATCTTAGGGATTTCTCTATTCCTTATTCTGAAAGGAGAATCACAATGAAATCATCGAAATTAACGCTGTTTCTTAATCTTCTGCTGGAAGAAGAAGACTTCCACAAGACCAGCTACTATGCCGAAAAGCTCATGGTATCCAGCAAAACCATCTCCAATTATATCAACGATTTACGCTACTATATGCGAAATCATCAGGTAGCGTTAATTTCACGCCATGGTGTTGGCATACGCTTAGAAGGCAGTATGGAAGAGCGCGCAAAGCTACGTGAAGCGATACAGCAGGATTTAGATGAAACACCCACAAGTAAAAATCGTCAACATAAAATTCTTGAAAAATTATTGATGAAAGATGAATGTGTGTCGGTGCGTCGTCTGTCGGATGCCTATTGTGTCAGTTCCACTTCCATCGTGAAAGATTTGGAGAAAATCGAACAGCATCTTTCGCAACAGGATCTTTATTTACAACGTGATAAAAGCGGGACCCGCATCATCGGTAAGGAACAGCGGATTCGCAGTGCCAAGCGGAAGTTTATTTTCAATGAACTCATGGCCTTGTCGCAACAAGATAAAGTCATTGACCGCAAGACTTGTCAGGCAATCTTATCTCGTTATGTGGATGAAGAAAGTCAAAACATCAGTCGTCAGATGATTCAGATGGCACAGGATAAATTAAATTTTCATCTGGATACCAATTACTATAATCAGATTTTTGTCACCTATGCGATCTTTATCTCAAGAATTCGCAAAGGTTATGGAATTACAGAAGCACCTGCCCGTCCGGTTGTTACCGAACTGCACATATTAAAGACCTATCCTATCACAGAGGAGATTACCCAATGGTTAAAAGATGCGCATGGCATTACGATGAATGATCGAGATATTCGCTGGGTAAATGCAAGGATTGCCGGTGTGTATCATGAAGATCAAAAAGCCAAGGATGGCTATTCTCCTATTGTACAGGATATTGTGAATGAACTGATAACTTCCATTGGTGATATCTTCTCGGTAGACTTTATGTCTGATGAGCTGTTAAAGACTGGTTTATCTAATCATTTTGTCCCTATGATTGCCCGCTTAAAAAACAACATTAAGATTACCAATCCTTTTTTGCTTCAGATCAAGCAGCAGTTTACCGCCATGTTCAGTGTCATTTCCCTTGCTTCCAGCGTGCTGGAAAAGAAATTAGGGTATACCTTGTCCGATGATGAAATCGGGTTTATCCTCATTCACTTTCAGGCAGCATTAGAACGACATAACTTATCAAAAAAAATTGCCATTGTGTATAACTGCAACTTAGCGAATGCCTTATTGATTGAGAATCAAATTAAGATCAATCTGCCTACCTTTGATGTCATTGAATTAATCAACATACAAGATTTGAAAGAAAAATACTTGCATGATTTTGATTTCATCATTTCAACAATGGAAGTATCAACAGATTTACCTTCAGTCGTCATTTCTCCATTAGCTGACAGCAATGATATTCAAAAAATTAAGCAGACCTACGATAAGCTGATACGTGATGTCAAGGAATCACGCTTTTATTCCCTGTTGCAAGCCATCAGCAGTGATACGATCTTAGTGAAACAGAAATGTAAATCAAAAGAAGAAATTTTAAAAACCGCAAATGATATCTTACGAAAAAAGGGATACATAACCGAAGACTTCTATCAAAGTGTCTTAAATCGTGAAAAGATATCTTCTACAGAAATTGGCAATGGTATTGCCATTCCCCATGGACTTGATACTTTTGTAAATCATACCGCAATTGTTCTTATCACGTTAGAAGAACCTATTCTTTGGAAAGAAGATATGGTGCGTGTCATCTTCTTTACGGCAGTATCTTTTGAACAGAAGGAAATCATGAAAAAACTTTTAAAGGATTTGTATCATCTCATCAGTGCTAATGAATTTATAGAGCAGATATCCGCAGCGGAAACGTGTGAAGAAGTGCTAGGTCTTTTGTATGGTAAAAGATTATCGAAATAGTAAAAAGTAGTCACTTTGAAGTGTACTCAATTATTTGGACTTAAAGTAAATAGGCTAAATCAAGCAGTTACGAAGGATTGATTTCTGTATTGCACAGAAATTAATCCTTTTCCTTTTGTTGTTATTCTTTAGTATTCCTTTTTCTATGATCTTTAAACGCTAAAAAACAATTACGAAGTGTTGATTACATAAGACGGAAATACCTATTAAACCACCTACTGTAACAATGTCATCATTCTTATATAAATTTTTCTCCATCAGCATTCGCAAATGCAATAACTGCATACTTTATATCATCCACATATTCTCTTTAAAATTTAATGGTTCTACTCTCAATCATAAATATCCTTGCTAACATCTTGCTAACTATCTATCTAACAATCATTAGTAGCAAGAAAGCATGTTTTGCTTACTATAGTTATATGATAAATTGATTTTTTCTACTTTATTTACATAAAACATCATGATTCGATATTAAAAACTAATAAAAGTGAATTTTTTGTGCTTATTATCTTTATAAGAAAAGAAGAACTATTTTAATCTTGCTAACAATCTATCTAACATTCGTGCTAACAATTATTACTAGCAAGACTTTTCGTACCTCAAAATACACAACATAGTATACCCCCATTTCTATCTTTCCCATCATCTTTTTCGTTTCCTCTTACAGAATACTTGTACTTTTTTAATTGTACGATTATAATGAGCAAGAAAAGAAGGAACACAACATGACAGTACAAGATTTAGCTTCATTTCATGAAACCTTAAAACAAAATAACATACCCTTTTACACCGATATCTTCACAGATGATATATGGGGTGATATGGGTGTTGATACAGCATCGGTAAGTGTAACAGCAAACGAAGATAGCTGGCATATTCATTATATAAGAACACAAAGTGGCATTCCTTATATCTTTGCCAACTATGTAAGCAATATCGTAGATGAATACCATAAAGATTTATCCCATGAACAGTTCTATGATTACCTCAACCTTCATAATCTACAAAAAGCATTTGCTGATTTTATGCATACAAATCATGTATAAGCCTTGTGAAACATTAACATTTTATTTAACACGCAAGTTCTGCGTGTTTTATTGTGCTTTATCGATAAAGGTTGTTAATGCCTCCATCATGGTAAAACGTGCCTGTGATGTTCTGGCTCGCCATGCATAAACCAGCTTATTACGAATAGTTGTATGGGTGATTTTTTCTTCATAAAGAACACGATACTTTTCATCGAAAGGTTCAATTTTATGAACGAGTATTTGTATCATACCAGGATATTGCTTCTCCATTTGAAAAATACTTTGATTATCACATCTACGCAGACAACATAAGGTGCCATAGGAATCCTCAAAACAGAAACCTTCTTGAATATCCTCATAACGTAGATTCTTTTGATGTTTCTTCACCTCATCATAAAGCCCTTTTTTCAGGTTTTCAAAATAACGATTTACATCCATTGCTACAATTTTCACTACCCGCATAATTACGCTCCTTTCTAACAGTGAAATGACTCTTGAATAACAAGAGCCACTTCATCTATGCTTTTTTCAATTGTTCATAGTAATATAAGATGCGTTTGGTAACTTCATGTTCTTTAGCAAAACCAGTAAGTTTTACAATCGTCTGTAAGATACCTTCCTCATGAATGCTTTTTTGTAATGCCACTGCTTGTTTATCTCTAGGCTCATCGTAGAGAAAACCATATGCCATCGCTTTGGCTATCGCGTCATAAGGCAATCCATGCGCATAACACATAGCAGCACTGCCGGCTAAACGATCACCTTTGGTCAATTTGCGAATTGGATCATACGCCACACGATAAATATAATCTACCATTTCACCTTTCGCCGCAGGGAAATGACTTAAATTATACAACTGCTTTTTCGTTAGTGGATAATGCTGTAAGACACCTTCTGTTATCTCTTTTTCTACTTCCTTAATAAAGGCTGCCCCTTCTTCATCACTACTAATTTCATTAATAGTTTCATAGCCTTTATAATATCCCAGAAAAGCACTGGCAGCATGTGGACCATTTACCACAAACACCTTTACATCTTTTAATAGCTCTAATTGATCACATGTTTCCATCCACTCAATCGCTGATAGATCAACATTTAAGGGTTGCTGGATCAGTAAGGATAATACCGCTGTCGTACGAATATTTAAGGCCGCATTGCTTTGGGCATCTGTACTTCTTCGCACGATAGAATCGCGTAAGACAACCTGTTCCTGAAACCAGGCATGTGTTTCTTCTGGCAAATGTTCATAAAACATCTGCTCAATATCTTTCATTAAATGATTTTTATTTGTGATAAAGATCATACAAAGCTTCTTATCAGGCTGTTGCTGTTTTCTACGATACAGCCCTTCACAGACAGTGCATACAGCCTGCGGTATTTGTTCTGGGTAAATGACAAAGTAAATGACATCGGCATCGATTACACTTTCCATTGCCCCACTTTGTTTCCATGTATAAGCATCATAACCGCGAACGCGATGCTCTTCAATGCGTGTTTCGCGATGTACACACACATCGTAATACCCCTTATTTTTCATTGCCTCAATGACGTTTTCGTCAATATCTATAAATGTCGTTTTCCATCCTTCTGCATTCGCAAGAGTTTCCCCAATAAAACCCTTGCCTAATCTTCCTGCACCAATAATCAATGCGTGTTTCATATCGTTCTAAGCAGCTTCCTTATCTGCTTTTTCAACAATTGGCTTTTTTAATACATTTGCCAGTAAGGCTGTCACGATCGTACCGACGATAATAGCAATGACAAACCAAACTTTTTCATCAATGATCGGTAATACAATAGGTCCGCCATGTGGCGCATAATCCTTAACACCGGTAACTGCCGCAATAGCACCGCCAACAGCACCACCGGCCATAATGGATGGAATAACTTTTGCCGGATCTGCAACTGCCAATGGAATTGCCCCTTCAGAAATACCAATCAATCCCATGAACAAGGAAGCCTTACCTGCATCACGTTCTTCCTGTGTATATTTATTCTTTGATAATAAAGTTGCCAGACCCATACCTAATGGGGCAGTACAAATTGGAACCGCACAGATACCAAAGAATTCATAATGACCTTCTGCCATCATACCGATGGAGAACAAGCAAGCGGTCTTATTTACCGGTCCGCCCATATCAACTGTAACCATCATACCCATGATGATGCCAAGCACTACTTTACTGCCACTGGATAAGCTAGTTAAGAAGCTTTCGATACCGCCCATTGCCATACCGATTGGATTCGCTAAGATATACATATAGAAGATACATACGATAAAAGATGTCACAACCGGAATAATCAGAATTGGTACAACCGTTTTAATTAAGTCCGGATAATGAATTTTCTTCATATAACGTACGATATATCCAGTCATAAAACCTAACACCAATGCTCCTAAAAAACCAGTTTTTACTGCATTACCACCAATTGTAATTTCTGTATTCGCAATATATCCGGCAACCAGCCCTGGTGCTAAACCTGGTTTCCCCGCAATGGCATAAGCGATATAACCAGCTAATACAGGAATCATCATAAACAAACCAGCTGCACCGATTTCCTGTACATGCAATAGAAATTCGTTTTTGATTACCATACCTTCACCTGCCACGGCTGTACCACCAAAGGCAATAGAACCGGCATAGAAGATACCACCGATAACCGTCATCGGAATCATGTAAGACATACCTGTCATCAGATAATTCTTAATTTTCTTAAAATCAACACTCATAGTTTCACTCTCCTCTTTTCTTTATTATGTTGCTTACTTTACTGCTTCTTCTAACTTCATGATTGCGGCCTGCGGATTTTTAATCGCATCCGCCACATCAATCTCAACAACAATTTTGTCTTCAAAACGTTCCATGCCTTCTACAGCACAACCAACCGCGATTAATACAACATCCGCCGTTTCCACTTCATCTTCAGTGATTTCATTTTCAGCACCCATCGCACCTTGCGTTTCTAATTTAATTTCATGTCCCCTTTTACGACCTGCTTCTTCTAATGCCTCTTGCGCCATATATGTATGCGCAATGCCTGTTGGACATGCGGTAATGCCAACAATCTTCATAGCTAATCTCCTTTCTCTGTTTCCAGTTTTTTCAAACAGTTGAATAACTGTTGTTCATTTTCTGCATGCAGAATATCTTCACGAAACTCCTGATGCATTAGATTTCTGCTTAACCAAGCTAATATTTGCAAATGCTCTTTTGTTCGCTTATTCTCTGGAACCCCAATCAGAAAGATCATCTTCACCAGCTCATCACCCCAATGCAGCGGAGCTTCTAAGGTAGCGACTGCGACAAAGGATTCTTGTACATCTTGACTGGAGCCATGCGGAATCGCGATATCATAACCAACTGCGGTAGAGAATTCCTCTTCCCGTTGGCAAACCGATTGTTTATATGCTTCACCTCCTATCACTTTCTTACTTTCTATCGCTTTTTGAATCAAGAAATCAATTGCTTCCATTTTGGTTTGAAACTGTTTCTTGACAAACGTTAACTGCTGATCAAACATGTCGTTATTCCCCCTTCACCATGCCTGGCTCACTAACCAATAAGGAAAGATTTCCATCGATCGTATACTGTTTTGCATTCGAAGTCATAATGAAGCTCATGCCTGCACCGATACCATAAGTAGCTTCTCCTGTAATTAATGTGCCTTTGCCATCTAGTACCAAGCATAAGGAATACGTTTCATTTTCTATACACTCTGCTTCATGTATGCCATACTTCGTAATGCGGAAGAAAGCATTGTCGATATACTGTTGGATTTCATTTTGTCCATGCTCTGTAATTTGCGGTTTTACCATCGGTTCTTCGTGTGGGATTGTCACAACATCTAAGGCTTTTTCCAAATGCAATTCACGTGGTTTTCCATTGACATCTACATTATCATAATCATAAATGCGATATGTCACATCACTGCTTTGCTGGACCTCTGCCATCAGCATCTTTCCTTCTACGCCATGTACGACACCTGCCGGTGTATATACAAAATCACCTGTTTTTACCTCTTTACGTATGAGCAGCTCATCCCATCGCTTTTCCAGTGCCATTTTTTGAAACTCTCCACGACTTTTGGCACGATGTCCGCGTACTAATTTTGTTCCATCATCCACATCCAGAAATAAACAAAACTCAGCTTTCCCTAAGTCATGCTCATGTACCTTCGCATATGCATCATCCGGATGTACCTGTACGGATACCGGACTGGTAATCTCATTGATCTTTACCAATAAAGGAAACCGTTCGCGTTTATCGTGATGAAATAATTCACGATGCTTTTCATAAACCTCTTTTAGGCTTTGCCCCTCGCAAGCCGTATTGGTAATGATACTGACACCGTTATCATGAGCACTGATTGCCCAGTATTCACCAATTTTCTTATTCATCTCCTCTAAAAAGCCAAATTTTTTCTGGATGCGATTTCCTCCATAGATTTTTTCTTTCAATGGCGATTTTAGAAATAACACCTCATCCTTCATATCATCACTCTCCTTTGACAGCTACATTATGTCATGAGAAACTTTTTTACGATATGCCAATCCTCTTCATAGTTTTTTGTAAGTCTTAGGACACATAAAAAACCGTCTGCTTCTTATATTTAACAAACACAAAAAACAAACGGTTAGCTTAAATGATAATACAAGGTGTAGCAAGACCATTTAAAGACTTCTGACAATTTCATAAAATGCCTTTTCTGTTGTACATTCACGTACGCGGTGAATCGTATCTTTGGATTTGATGAACTGATAAATATTGCTAATCAACTTTCTGGAACGTTCTTTATCCGCAAAATTAAAGGCCAGACAAATAATGATGTCTACTTTCTCTTTATCCCATACAATTGGTTTTTTCAATGTCATTACGAGGATCTTTTCCTTTTTCACATACTTTGAAATCCCATGCGGTATTGCTAAACCATTTCCCATTTCCGTAGGTGCCATGCGTTCTCTTTCTTTCATAGATGCCAAAAAACCTTCACTGACATAACCATTGCGCATAAAAATCGTATGAATTTTTTCCAAGACCGTGTCTTTATCCTCATAATCTTGTTTTAAAAGTAGGGTTTCTTTATCCAACGTTTCTAACAATAGATTTTTAACACTTTCTTTGTGCTTGCTTGTATCGGCACATATCTGATTAATTTTATGAACATCATATTCGTCCACCAGTGGCGAAATCAAAATAACAGGTTTTTTATCATAAGCAATCTCTACTGTGGATATGATAAAATCAAAATCATCAAGATAGGATAGTTTTAAATCATCTAAATTAAAGGTTTCGACAACATCAAAACGTGGCAGATTGCGTTTCACTCGATGTTCTACTAAATCCGCATTCGCACCGCTTGAATGAATTACAATGGCAATTTTCTTAGAAAGATTATAGCGTTCGATAGCAGCCTGTACATGGATTAATAGAAAACTAATTTCATCATCTGAAAGATGAATATTCAAAGAATTCTCAAAGGTGGAAGCAGCTAAGACCAATACACTAAATAGTGCCGGATATTGTGCTTTTATTTGCGGTAAAAAAGGATTGGTAATCTTAATCTTATTCGTAATGCGTGTCATCATAGGAACAACATGCTGCTGTAAACCTTTAAATAATTCCTCATCATCATTCAGATTTTCTCCTACTACCGCCGAAATCGTTTCTATGAATTCACTTAACTGACTTCTAATCTCTTCCGCCTTACGACTCACACTATGTATATCATTTTCATGATAAACACCGGATACCCGAGCATTCAGCCAACGTACATCTTGATCTTTTAAAGCAATCCCATAGGTATTCTTCAGCCATTGTGCCAATTCTAATGTCACGGGATAAGTTTTTAACCGATGTAGTTCCGATACAACAGGACGATAAGTTGTTTGTATTAAAAGATGTTCCTTTTCCACACGATCAAGAAAGATAGCAAACTGTATAAAAATCTGATAATAATACATATCATCCATTAGTTCACAAGAAAGTTTATCATTTACAAAGGTAATCATTTCTTCCGCAATTTCCATATATCTTTTCGCTACATAATTTGCCAAAATTGCTTTGCATGTTTTTAAATCATAGCTTTCCTTAGCAGACAACTTCTCTTTAAACTTTTCAAAAACATAGTTACGCTTTGCACTGCGAATGTGCTGTTCCTTTCCGCTCACATATGTACCACTCTTATCTCTTACTAAGAATAATTCATTCTTTTGCAATACCTTATCTACATATTCTAAATCATTGACGATACTGCTTTTCGCAACATCATATTTCTCTACCAGCTTGCGAACAGATACCGTTTCATCTTTCATCAAAAGATTTTCTAATAACTCTTTTCTGCGAAAGTCAGTGAAGTCCTGTGTTAAATATGTTTCTTCAAGATAACGCCGAAACACATCTCGCTCATCCTCAGCACCAACTAGCAAATACCCCTCACCTCTTCGCTTTTCGACATGAAGATCAAATGGACGAAGCTCATATTCCAGCTCCTTTAAATAATTGTATATCGTCTTTGTGGATACCTTCAAATGTTGGGTAAAATATGCAATCTGTTTCGGTTCTTTTAAATCTAATAATAGAATATAAAAATTTTTAAGATTTTCATTTGCTGCCATTTTTTCACCATCTTTTCCAATTTATTGTATAAAATAAGCATTATTAAGATTAAATACAATTATAACGTATTTTTTAGTCTGTTAATATGCATATTCTTAGGTGTATGAAAAAACTTGGAATCTCATTACTTTGGAATGATCTTTATCACACCAATGAAACTCCAAGTTCCTTTAACTTACATGAAATAAAATGTTAGATATGCGTTTTCCTCATCCTTTTCTTAAGCACGAACAATACTCCTGCACAGCCAATGATTGCAATTCCAATGAATACTGCAATCCCTGTTCCTCCTGTGATTGGTATCCAGAAGTTCTTATCATTGTACACGACCATATGCACTTCATCACTTTCGCCTACTTCCTTCGTGATGACATATATCTGCTCATCTTCACTCTGCTCTGCTGCTTTCCCATTGACCTTCACAAACAGCTTTCCTGTTCCTTCTTCTCTTGTGATCTCGATCTTGATGCTTTCTTCCAGCAACTTATAGCCTTTTGGTGACTTCGTTTCTTTCAGATAATAGGTACCTGCTCGCAGCTTTTTAATCAACAAGCCTTCTGCTTTTCCGCTTGTATAGCTTGCGATCGCATTTTTCATCTCTGCATCGCTATACAAAGTAAACTCTGCTCCTTCTAAGGCTTCCTTATCACGATTCATTTTCTTTAGATAAACCGCAATTTCTTTTGGTGTATAGGCGTTAGTAAATGAGAATTGTATCTTCTTATCAAGCTTTTCTTCTTGTGCATTGGTAAGAATCTTATATTCCACATTCGTCTGTTTCTCTTCTACCTTATAAGTTTCTTTTTGTTTCAGCTCCCTGAATAGCGCGGTCTGATTTCCTTTTACCTGAAATTCACCCGCTTCATTTGTCTTATATGTACTCTCTGCATCACCTGTTGGAATGACATAGTTCGCATTCTTGACAGCTTCATAAACGTCCCCATTCTTTCTGCTCA
>NZ_CEVYEL010000042.1:0-22045 GCF_982403165.1 Longicatena sp. | reverse complement strand
TATTCAGTACGTTTTAATTATTTGTACTGTCTACTTTTGAGAATCGTATCAAATTCAATGTGACTTTAGAAAATTCATCATTCTCCACTTCATCATTGATGATAAAAATTTTGTCAATATGATAAAAGGATGACCAGCTTTGTGCAACCTGTCCATGCAACAGGCGATCATCTACACGTAATACTTTGATCATGTGCTACCTCCTTCGCTTTTCATATCACTACTTCGGAAAAGATCGTTTTCTCCATTTAAAATATAACGTTTCCACTATTATTTTAAGATAGATTAGGTTACAGCGATATGTAAATCGTTGCACCTATATTCGTGCAATTTTTATTATGACGCATGCTAAGTTAGTAAAGACGTGTATACTTTTGATAAAGGTCATCGTTAATGTTTTGCTTTGCTAATCCGTTTAGACTGACAAAGACAGGTGGAGTTCCTCCTTTTTCAGCAATATATTGTGCTGTTAACACACTGATTGCCTGAACGATAAACGTATTCGCAATCGAGGAGGTTGGCATCATAGCAACATTACATCCTTCTACCGCTAAACAGGCATCACCTAATTCTCCGCAGTTATCAATCACAATATCCGCGATATCCATCAGCTTCTTACCGCTTTTTGCTCGTGATGTCGTTGCCGAAGAATGCTTGATGCTAGTAATCGCAATGACACGAGCACCTTTTTCTTTTGCACATTGTGCCAATTCAACCGGATATGCATTACGCCCCGAATTTGAAGCAATGACAAGAACATCATCTTTTGTAATATGGTAAAGTTCACAAAGAATCGCTGCATAGCCGGATAATTTTTCGATATAAGAACTTTTGGTAGGATGTTCCGTCATGGTCAATTCAGTGGTAAGGATGGGAACCGTAAACGCTAACCCTCCGGCACGGCCATAAAATTCTTCACAAACCGTATGAGAATGCCCACTACCACTGACAAAAAAGGTATGTCCATTTAGGAAGGCTTCTGCAATCCATTGCGCGCTTTGCTCAATGGCAGTTTGCTGCGTGGATTGAATTTTTTTGACGACCTGTATACCGGTTTCAAAAATTTTCTGATACATTCATTCATCTCCTTTCTGCCCTTATTGTAAGAAGAGAGCAATATTTTTCACATATAAAAAAATGCACGTTTTATGGTGCAGGAAAAAATGACAAAAAAATGCACCATGCATAGGTGCAGAATTATTTTGGATAAATGCGCATATAGCTTAAAATTATCTACTAATATGCCTTCGATATGAAAATTATGTAGGATCATCAACGTTTTTTCACTTATGGTGGGTGCAAATTCTCTCCTACTATGGCGCACTAACCTTTTTATGAATCAATTCGATTTACATAAAAAGGCCCTTGTTTTTCAAAATACAAACTTACAATTTTGATTATCAATATATGCCTTTAGAAGAATCAGGCAAATTCTCATAGTCTATTACGCAGATACCTACTATCTATTTTTATTTATTTACGTCTTTCTTTTCGTCTTAATAACGTTACTGTTTCCACATGAGGAGTATGTGGGAACATATCAATCGGTACTACTTTTTCCACATGATAACAACTCTGCAATACTGCCAAATTTTTCCCAAGCGTTGCTGCATTACATGACACGTAGACGATTTCTTTAATTTTGCTGCGCAAGATGCATTCCAACATCGCATTATCCAATCCACTGCGCGGCGGATCGACAACCAATACGTCAATTGTACGCTTTTTCGATAAATAGACAAGCTTATTGGCCGCATCATCACACACAAAAGACACATGTGCACAGCCATTCTTTTTCGCATTGCGATTCGCATTTACAACAGCATCCTTAATGCTTTCAATGCCGATGATTTCTTTTGCTTTATCCTTAAGGTATAAAGAAATGGCACCGATTCCACTATAAGCTTCAACGATGAATTCATGATTGCCTGAAATCATGGACGCAATGGTGCGATATAGCTGAATTGCCTGTTTGGTGTTTAACTGAAAGAATGAACGAGGTGAAATTTCCAAATCCAAACCATCCAGATGCAAGGGCAATAATTTCTCCCCTGCCAGAAAAATCATTTTCGGACCAAAAATTTCCGGTGTTTTCTTAATCGTATGTATGCTTTGCCACAAGCTGTACATGCCCGGTAAGCGCATCAGCTTATCAATTGTCTGAGGCAACAATTCATCTTCTCCGGTAATGATCGTACATTGATAGCGATTGTCAAATCCTCGTACGACTAGATTACGAATCCCACTTTTCTGATGGTGATCATAGCCAAGATAGCCATCAGCGTTTAATATATCCATAATACGTGCGCGCATTTTTTCTAATTCATCTTCATGTACAAAACAACGGCGGATATCAATAAAATAATTTGAATTGGGCATAAACAATCCGCTTCCCAAACGCTTCTCTTCCATCGCGCAAGGCATCTTAAATTGATTGCGATAGCCAAATATATCTGCACTCGGTAAGACATTCTGTATTTTTCTTGGATTTACCTGTGCATATTTGATCAAAGACTGTTTCAACACATCTTTTTTATATTCCAATTGCCGTGGATAGCGAGCGATCATCAAAGGACAGCCTCCACAGATATGCTGCATACGACATTTCGGTTGAATACGGTCCTTACTTTTCTTTATAATGCGGTTTACTTCTCCAATGGCATAACGCTTTTTACGCTCTACCACACGAATATCAACCTCTTCATCAACCAATGCCCCTGCTACAAATACCGGCAATCGGTCAATGTAGCCGATACCTTCCCCATTGATTCCCGTTTTTTTAATTACTACTTTCATATGTTTACCTCTATTTCCTATAGCTTTTCTTTTATTTTATCACTGATGGTTCGTGCCCAGTGAAAGATGCGTTCATTTTTCATTGGCAATTCTGCTTCACGACCATATGTTTCTTCCATCACCAAATTCAAACAGAATCCGAAGTATATGATACAGGAAATCAGATAAATTGCCAACAACAATGTGACAAGGGATGCCAATGGTCCGTACACGTCTTGATAAGATGTAAAATATTTTACAATTGTTACAAATAACGTGGCCAATCCCATAATACAAATCGTCGAAAACATTGCCCCCAATAACCCAAAGCTCCAATCATGACGGCGAAAACTTAATGCCCGATACATCATATAGAAGAACATCAGCATGATCAAAGAAGAAATCAGAGGGAGAAATTCTAAAAAGTTTGTCGCAATAAAAATGGCAGCTACAATAATAATCGCCAGATTGACAAAGAGTACGACTGATTTAATACGAATCGACCATTTTGGAACATCGACTTCTTCATGAGATGCGCTAATCAAAAGAAAAGAAAAAATACTGCGACTTGCCAGATAAAAGGAAACACACATCGTAACGATAAAGGATAAGATACTATAATCCTTACTCGTAAAAAACTGAAACAGCTGATTGATCGTTTCCAAGTTGCCATCCGGTATAAAATTCATGATAAAGTTGAGAATGATCGTATCATCAAGATAAGCGAATTTAAACATCAATGCAAATATCAGCAAAGATGGAGCCAGTGCTAATAAAAGAGAAAAAGAGAGCGAGTATTTAAAAAGGCTCCCTTCAAAGGAAGTGAATTCACGATACAAACATTTTATTTTGTACATAGCTCACACCTACTTTATCTCCTGCATATAGTGTACCACCTTTTTTGCGTCTTCACCAAGAACAAAATAATAATATTGCCCAATGCGCCCTTGCAATGCCGAATCTATTAGCGTATTCCCATCCATGAGTATCCCCGCATAGCGCTGCTTCAAATCTTCTTTATGTTCTTGAATAGCTTTTTTCAGCATGGTATCTGCCTGGGGTTTGGCTAAAAACAGGGCTACCTCACTCAATTGTGCCGGAATAAGTGCCTGTTGAACACGGCAATCCTTGATTTGTGTCATATCCATATGATATTGCTTCTCTACTTCCTGTAAGCTTAGCGCTTCATCCTGTAACAATCCCATCTTCCAATGACCATCCGCAATCTCTTCATTTATTTCCTCTATGACTTTTTCCATATCTATATTCCCATCTTCAAAACTTCCTGGTTTTGTACACGCGCATAGAACAAAAAGACAAAGCCATAAACAAATGATCTTTTTCATATGCATCCCTCCTGCTTCAGTATATGAAATCAGGTTTTTATCCATACCTTTCAAGGGATGACGCTTTCTTATTGCGCTTTCGTTTTTAACAAAAAAAGAAGCTGAACATGTCAGCTTAATCGTTAACGGCCCATTCTGGAACATCGTTTCCTCTGCGAATCAATACCGCTTTTTGGAACTCTGTCTGATTCAGGAACTCTAAAATATCATGTTCCTCTTCTTCATTACAGCCAATCAATAATTTTACTTCACAATCCTTTTTCAGGATATCGGCACTGATAACAACCGCCTGTACCAGATTGCTTTTTTCACTGCCCTTAAATACATCAATCGGTGCTTGATCAGAACCTGTTGTATCATTTAAATATCCATAATCAACAGGGTAAATCATATTGCTATACTTGTAATGACAAGTGTTGCGTGGGCGGTCAATGACCAGTTTGCTTGATAGATACAAGGTATCTAATTTTTGCCAGAAAAAGGCATTATTCTCAAATGAACTCATAGTCGTCCTCCTATTTAAAATGTAACTATAACTTTATCTCTGGTAATATCCTGAATGCTCTTGCAACCGGACATTGCCATTGCTTCTTTTAATTCAAGCTGAATCTTTTCCATATAAATGCGGATACCTTCTGCCATGCCGCCGATCACTGCTTGTGATGCAGGGCGGCCAATCAGAACACCGTCAGCTCCTAATGCCAATGCTTTAAAGACATCATTACCGCTACGGAATGCACCATCCACAAAGACTTTCATACGTCCATCCACAACGTTTACGATTTCTTCCAACATTTCAATACCACTTGGACTATCGTCTAAAACACGTCCACCATGATTTGAAACGATGATTCCATCTGCCCCAGCTGCCAAAGCTTTGCGCGCTCCCGCTACGCTGAGAATGCCTTTTAAAATAAAGGGCACCTTGCACATGGCTTTTATTTCCTTTAAATCCTCTACGCTTTTAAAACCAACGGGCGTCACACTGTTTCGCAAGTTAGAAAGACCACTGGCATCAATATCGGAAGCAATGGCCAATGCATTTCCTTCATTTGCCAGTTCAATGCGCCATTTCATATGCTCATATTGCCATGGTTTGATGGTCGGGATACCATATCCATTGTGTTGTTTTACAATTTCCATTGGTCCTTTAAACATTTCATCATGCATACCATCACCGGTGAATGCTAATGTATTTGCCTGCAGACAACCCTCAACCAGTTCTCTGGTATAATCATCATCACGCATCTTAGCGCCATAATTTTGTTCAATACCGCTGATTGGTGCTGCATACACCGGTAAAGCTACCGGATGTCCGAAAAAATCGGAAGCTGTATCAATTTCTTCATTGGAAGTAATTGTATCCATCTGAATCAAAATCTTTTTCAGCATTTCACTATTTCGCACAAAGGCGCTGCCACTGCCCTTTCCGCCGGGACCCGGAGTTTCACCGCGACAGGCTCTGCCATCACAAACAGGACAGCATCGACATTTGGCACACTGTGATTTTGCGTTTGCATAAACCTCATTCCATGTCTTCATCTTCACACATCACTTTCTAAAATCAAAAAGGATCTCATTACGTATTCTTATATATTATACTGGTGATGAAAGAAATTATCAATAGTTTTAGAAAATTTTCACAGTTTCTTTCATTTCATATCATCTAAAATGCGTATCTTTCTTATTGCACACTATTTCATACCCTCTAAATCGTTCTTAGCGACCCACTCCCAAAATCGATCCGGTTGAAATTGGGTGTAGCCTTTTTGCGCATCCGCAACTTCGCCATTCTTGATGTAATAATAATGCGGTGTCTGATCCGGACGATCCAGATATGCCTTTAACTTATCCACATCCTCATTTAGATGCTCCACTGTATCATCTCGCATGATCGTATCATAAATGACCAAGTTATGATCGTTTATGGTATCCTTAAGCATTTCTAGCATAGCTTCACAATATTCACATTGCTTACGGGTTACCAACAAGACAAAGCTTTGCTTTTTCTGTATTTTTGCGATGGCATCATCCACACCAATTTCTATAACCTTGCTTTCAGAATTGGTTTTTTTCGATGTTGTGCTGACACATCCTGTCATCACCAAGGCGAAGGTAAACAAACATATGATAACTTTTTTCATATCATCACCTCAATTACATATAAATGGAAACCCCATTATAACAAAAATCAATTCCCTCTTGCAATCTTTTCCATAATTTCACATAGAATATTACAAATAGTTACATCATCTTCCAAGGAATAACATTTTTCCTTTAATCTTTTGCATCCTGCTGCTTTGGATAAAGGAAAAAGATGCAATCTGTTTTTTTGATTACATCTTTCATATTGCTTTCTTATTTCTTTTTCATACGTAATATCCGCATCGAATTTAAGACAGCAAGCAAGGTGACACCAACATCCGCAAAAACGCCCATCCACATATTGGCAATACCAAGAGCTGCCAGTACTAATACAATTCCTTTAACACCCAAAGAGAAAACGATATTTTGCCATAGTACATACATCGTTTTACGGGCAATCCGAATTGCTTCACTTAAAGCAAGTGGATCATCTTTCATTAACACGATATCCGCTGCTTCTATGGCTGCATCACTTCCGATACCACCCATAGCAACACCGACATCCGCACGGGCCAACACAGGCGCATCATTCATACCATCACCGACAAATGCCAGTTTATGTTTGGCATCCTCTTGTTGCAGCAATTCCTCAACTCGTGCTACTTTATCCGCTGGCAACAATTGCATATGCACTTCATCCAATGCTAATTCTTTTGCCACATGTTCGCCAACTTCTTTGCGATCTCCACTTAACATGATACAGCGTTTGACCCCATTTCGTTTTAGTTCCTGAATTGCTTGTTTACTTGTTTCTTTCATTTCATCATTGATCAGCACATAGCCAAGATACACATTTTCTTTCGCTATGTGAATGATGGTGCCCGGTGTCGGACATGGAACGGTCGATATGCCATGTGTCCGCATCAGTTTCTCATTACCTAACAATACCTTCTCTCCATGAATGGTAACCTGTATGCCGTTACCGGCAACTTCTTCATAATGTTCTAGACAAGATGCATCTATCGTTTTTCCATAAGCTTCTTTGATAGACAGGGCAATAGGATGAGAAGAATGATATTCACCATATGCCGCCAGTTGCAGCAATGCTTCTTTACTGCCTTGCTGTGCATCGACCTTTACAACGCGAAAAACACCTTTGGTCAGCGTTCCCGTCTTATCAAATACCACAGTATCAATATTCTGCAATGCTTCTAAATAATTACCACCTTTTATCAAGATTCCCTGTTTACTGGCAGCACCGATTCCGGCAAATAAGCCTAATGGAATGGATACTACTAATGCGCAAGGACAAGAGACAACCAGAAATGTCAAAGCACTTTCCAGCATATCCATAACATGAATTTGATTGCTAAACAAAGGAGGCAATATCGCCAAAGCAACTGCTAAAGCAACAACACTTGGTGTATAGACTCTGGCAAATTTGGTGATGAATTTCTCCATTGGTGCTTTTTTACTGCTGGCATTTTCCACTAGCTCTAAAATACGAGATACCGTTGATTCCCCATATGGTTTGGTAACCTTCATGGTCAATACACCACTTAAATTGACAACCCCAGCCAACACTTCATCATCTATATGGACATCGCGAGGCATACTTTCTCCGGTTAATGCTGACGTGTCCAACGCACTGCTTCCTTTTATAATTATCCCATCCAATGGTACGCGTTCTCCCGGTTTCACAAGGATGAGCTCACCGATTTTGACATCTTCCGGTGTTTTTTTGATTTCCTGCTCTCCATCAAGCACATTTGCATAATCGGCGCGAATATTCATTAAGGAAGATATGGATTTTCGAGAACGATTCACGGCATAGGATTGAAACATCTCACCGATTTCATAAAAAATCATAACCGCAACAGCTTCTTCATAATCCTGTATCGCAAAGGCGCCAATGGTTGCTATACTCATCAAGAAATTTTCATCAAACACTTCACCTTTTAACACATTACGCATAGCTGTGATAACAACTTTACCACCGGCAAACACAAAGGCTGCCAGAAAAATCCATACGCTATAAGCTGTTTCATGAAAGAAAAGTCCTACAAGAAAAAGGAAAATTCCACTATACAGTTGAGCATTGTTGCGAAAAGAAAACATGCTATATTGGGGTTCCATTTCTTGCACCTTTTTTTCTTTTTCCACAAGAACACCATCTTCTAAGGTTGGTATTACCTCCATGATTTTCATCAGCGTTTCTTCTTTTTTCATCTTATCTTTCAGCTGAACAAATAAGATCCCATTTGAAAAGTTCAAGCTGGCATCAGCTACATTTTCCATGCCCGCTACATGGCGTTCTATTTTGGCCGCACAGTTTGCACAATCTAACCCTGTAAGATACAACTTGTCTGCCCCTTGCAGTTCCCGTACTTCTTCTACATGTGCATGTGTACAAGAACAACCATCATGATCATGATGATGTTCATGTTCCTCGTCATGAGAATGTGCATGTTCGCAACAGCTGTCTTCCTGTGCATGTACATGTTTCTGCGATTTATTTTCCATCGGTTTCTTTTGCTTAACTTCACGTGGTACAACCTCAGGTTCAATGCTTGTCACTGTAGAAAGGATTGCTTCCTCTATTGTCGCATCTTCATACTCTACATATAACTTCTTTGTGACAAAATCCACATTGGCCTCTTGTACCCCCTTAACTTTTGCTACTTGTCGCTCTATTTTCATTGCGCAATTCGCACAATCCAAGCCTTCTAAGACATAAATCTTCTGCATTCTCTCTACCTCCTTTATTTACGACGCGCGATTAGACAATACCCCTTGTCTTTCCCCATTGTTAATAGGGATTCCTTTGTAAAACCATTACTTTCCATGCTCTGTAGGATCGTTTCTTTTTCATAACAATGAAACATGGGAAACAGCCTTCGTTTGCGTTTCAGCCAGGATGCTGAATAAAAAGCAATCACACAAATGCTGTCAGGTTTTCCACAGCGATATAGTTCCTGAAACCCTTGATCCAGACTTTCCCAGAAATATATCGTATTGATACTATATTGATACGCAAACATTTCATCTTGAAACGGCAGTTCTTCGACCTTTCCATATACTAGTTCCATGCCTTGCAAAGCTTTATCCTGCCGGGCTTTTTTAATCATTGTTTCACTGATCTCTACTCCATAGTATGTGCCAGAATGAAGACGCAATGCTTTTTTAAGTACTTGCGCATTGCCAAAGCCAACATCTAAAATCGTTCTTGCTTCTGTAGTTTGCAGATGCATGAGTACCATATCATACATCTTATGATTCATAAGATTCATTACTTTAGTTGCTAACCTGCCACATATGCCATTGGGATGGGCGAATTGTTTTCCAATTGTATTTAGCATTAATGTTCTAAGATATGCGCTAAACCTGCATCATAGATTTGTTGGATATGTGCATCATCTAAAGAATAGAAAACATTTTTCCCGCTTCTGCGATATTTAATTAAACGATTCTGCCGTAAGACCGATAGCTGATGTGATACTGCGGAATGTGTCATATCTAAAAGAAAAGCAATATCACAAACACAAAGCTCTTCTTTAAATAACATACCTAATATCTTTAATCTGGTGGGATCCGCAAACATTTTAAACAAGGCAGATAATTCATTCCCCGTTTCCACACTCAGCATGTCCGCTTTGATTCTGGCAATGGCATCTTCATGGATTTGCCGTTCTTCACATTCTAGTTTTTCTTTTGCCATCACATGCATCCTCAACTTTCTAACATATGAACAATTGTTCATATGTTTTGCAAACCTATTATATGTCATTTTTCTATGCTTGTAAACACTTTTTATGAAAATTGAAGGAGTTCGATGAATCGAAAAGACTTCTTTCTCATCCTTCCATTGCTTCGTGATGGATAAAAAAAGAAGTAGAACATCACAAGCAGAGCGTGAATGATTATCCTACTTCCTGTTTTTTACCATAATATTATATAACGTTTTTTCTGCATTCAACCAGTTTACTTTAAGGTTGCCAGTTCGTTCGCATACGCTTTGGCTTTCTTTTGATCGTTTAATCTTTCATACACCTGCTGTTTCAGTTCTAATAGAAAACATAATGTATTTTCATTCGTCGATTGTTCTGTATATGCTTGGCGTATGATAGGCTCCATCGAGTCTAATTTCTGCAAGATCCAACGCTTGGTTTGGGTACTGTTAATATCATCATAATACTTTACGCTATTTGCGTATTGTTCATCCGTGATCAAAGCCAACTGCAAGAGGCGCAAACAATCTTCTTCGCGCTCTTTTTGATAGCGGGGAAAGATCACATCCAATTCTTTTTGATAGGTTGGAAATGATGAATAAAACAATCCTATCAAATACTTATACATATCTGTATATTCATTATCCCAAACAGTATCGCCTTTTAATAATTTCTCTTTGTTTTGAAAATAGCTGATTTGCAATGGTTGTCCGTTTTCTATCTTTCGCTTTACAAGCTGCTTTATTGCTATGTGTGGTGCTTCCAGCATAAATTGTTCTTTACCATCACGATATGCAATTACTACCTTGATACGATTACTCATGTGTCGATTAGCGACATCAAACAGGCTTCTGCCCTTCATCTTCCAGACATGTGGTGTTTGCATAATATCCTGCATGAGATCATCTTGAAATACTTGATTTAAAGGATAACGACCCATCACTTTGATAGTTTCTTTGTCTTGCTGATAAGCAAAGACAGAAATTGTCAGATCATGGATAGTTCCATCCACTTTTTTCAACAATGTTATTTGATAATCATCATATGTATAAAAATAATCGTATGCAATATCAAACAATTCCCCTTTGACGATATGATCATTCGCATAAAAAGTCTTAAGCAATCGCTGCTCCTTTTTACTTAGATCTGTTATCTCATAGGAAGATAGATGATCATGAAAGAAGTATTGTACTCCCTATATAAGAAGCAATAGACTACATAGTAAGCTGCCAATGACCATCAGCCATTTCCGTATTTTCATAAGAGTCCTTTCATTATTTGCTTATACCTTCTCTATTCAAGAATGATTTTTAAAATACCAAATTGTCCGCATAATGCCATATGCAGCTAATTCTAATTTTTCGGGTGCATTTTCTAAAGCTTGTTGAAACGTCATGGCACGATCGGCAATGCTATAAATACCAACAAAGCCTAACTCATATAGATCCATATAACCAATGCCTAAGGCTCCACTGATACAAATAATTGGCTTATCATGTTTTTTGGCCACTTTCAAAATACCAGCCGGCACTTTGCCATACATCGTCTGACGATCACTTTGTCCTTCTCCGGTGATGACCAGATCACAATCTTGTATCTGATCTTCAATGTCACTATAACTCATTAACAACTCAATACCGGGCATCATCTTCGCCTGCAAAATGCCTATCAATACAGCACCAATTCCTCCGGCAGCTCCACCGCCTTCAAAAGTATCAATATCCACATGGGTATAACGATAAAGCTGATCGCGATAATTCTGCATCGCCATATCCACCTTTTTGATTTGATTAGGAAAAAAGCCCTTTTGTTTCCCAAAAACATAAGTTGCCCCATTTTCCCCCAACAAATGATTTTTCACATCACAAGCCGCAATCAATTCAATACCTTCTAATTTATTTAAACGATTCAAATCAATATAACGAATCTTTTCCAGATTCATCGCTTGCGGAGATAAATATTTATGATTCATATCATAGAAACGCGCGCCTAAGCTTTGTAACAGCCCCATACCGCCATCATTGGTAGCACTGCCTCCCAAGCCGATGATGATTTTTTTACAGCCTTTTGCTACAGCATCCAAAATAACCGTGCCGACACCGAAACTACTGCCAAAAAATGGTGCTCTGCGCTCTCTTTCATGCATATTCAAGCCGATAATATTCGCCACTTCAATCACCGCACAACGGCCATCTTCAATGATGGTATACTCGCTCATGATTTTTTTACCATACGCATCACTGGTCTGTACCGGCTGTTTTATGCCATGACAGGTTTCATGAAAAGCCGCAACCGTACCTTCTCCCCCATCACCAATCACGTAGGATACCGTTTCAATAGAGGTATCCAGACGGTGGATACCCTTTTCAATTTGTGTGGCTACCTGTCGTGAAGTCATACATCCTTTGTAGGAATCACAGGCAATTACTATCTTCATCTAATCACTCCTATGAACGCGCAAGTATTCTTTCGTTAATTTTACCACAGTTTTATATAAAAGCACTAGTGAAATCAGATTTGGTATGGCCATAAGACCATTTAAGGTATCTGCGACTTCCCAAACAAAGCCCAGTTCCATACCACAGCCATATATTAACAAAACAAGAAAGAGCAGTGAATAGCAAACAATCATGATACGTGTTTTGAATAAATAATGAAGACAGGTGATTGCATAATAGTACCATCCTAAGATTGAAGGTAAAGCAAAGGATATGATGGCAATGGCAAACAGCATACCACCAAAAGAACCAAACCCTTCTTCAAAGCAAGCTACGGTCAAGGCAACACCTTCCAGACTTTGGCCCCATGCATCACTGGATAAAACGACAAGACCTGTCAATGTACAGACGATAATCGTATCAAAGAATACTTCAAATATGCCCCAAAAGCCCTGTTCTACTGCATTCACATTTACAACAGCGGCATGTGATAAGGGAGAGCTTCCCATACCAGCCTCATTAGAAAATACGCCGCGCGATATGCCATAATGCATTGCCCGGGAAATGGCAAAGCCACTGATACCTCCGGCCGCGCTCATGAAATCAAAGGCATCATCAAAGATGAGCGTGAAGACATGTGGCAATTCATCCATATGCAGAAGCAGTAAATAGATACAAGCCAGCACATAGCCAATCGAAATGATGGGAATGATTATTTCATTAAAACGCATAATTCCTTTCGCCTTGCCTAGCATGATGATGCCGATGATCAATGCCAATACAATACCGATAAGCATAGGGGAAAGAGGCAGATACGTTTGCAAGGTGTGGGCAATCGTATTAGCCGGTGTCAGATTACCTATCCCAAAAGAGGCAAACACACAAAATACAGCAAATAAAACACCAAAAAATCGCAGATGCAAGCCATGTTCCAGCGTCGTCATCGGACCTCCGATATAACTGCCGTCTTTACTTCTTTCACGATAGTGAATTGCCAAGACAATCTCTGCATACTTGCTCATCATACCGGGGATGGCACTGATGAGCATCCAAAATAAGGCACCTGGTCCTCCCATGGTCAAAGCAGTGGTAACCCCTACGACACTGCCAACACCCAATGTACCGGCTAAAGCTGTCGATACTGCTTGAAAAGGTGTAATACCTTCTTGGGCATTGGTTTTTTTTAAAGCCCCAAGGGTCTTATGAAATATCAGTTTGATCTTACGAAAAGGTAAAAAATTTGTCACGATCATCAGCCATATACCTGTAAACAATAAAAAGAAAATCATATATTTGCCCCAGACAAAGCCATTCAGCACTTGATTAATGTACATAAGCTTGTTCATAGCCACACCTCACCTATGCTATAGTGTATTCCTTTGTGAAACGAAAAATGATGACGTGATGGCAGCTTACGACCTTTTTATGCTATGCATATCCCTGTTTCTTTCTTGAAAATGATTTGCTTATCCTGCATCAGATAGATAGTACTCTGTGCTTCTTTGATAAAAGATGCATTTACTGCCCACTTGATGAAAAATAGGCGTATAATGATGTTGAAAAAAGGAGGCATTTTTATGAGAGTGTTATGTATTTTAACGGATGGTTATGAAGAATTAGAAGCTGTAGGAACCATTGCTTTATTAAGAAGAGCAGGAATTGACATGGATATCAGTGCCGTATCCGCAAAAGAAGCATGCGGACGTTTCCATATCACGATGAGCAATCTGTTAGATCTGGATACGATCGATCCGAATGCATATGACGTTTTGTTCTTCCCTGGAGGACCACATTATCAGAAATTAGAAGCCAATGATAACGTCATGGCTATTTTAAAAGCCTTCATGGATGCAGATAAAGTTGTTGCCGCTATTTGTGCAGCACCGACCATATTAGGCCGTCAAGGGTATTTAAAAGGTAAAAACTACACCTGCTTTACTAGCATGAATGAAGATTTCAATGGCACGTATGTAGATCAATATACCGTAACGGATGGCAATCTGATCACCGGAAGAAGTGCAGCAGCTGTAATTGACTTTGCGTTTGCTATCATTGAAAAGCTAGCAGGTAAAGAAAAGGCCGAAGCAGTAAAAAACGAAATCTATTATTATTAAAAGACTTTCATTATCCTAAATAAAAAGCATATGTGATTGCTGTCAAATGACGCTAGCCATATGCTTTTTTCCTATTTACAAGTAACTTCTTCCGTTTTACAAATCATCATTTGACAGGGATTCCATTCATCCCATAATGGTAATACCTCTACATCCACAAAATTAAGCGAACGATAAAAGGCATAGGTTTTTAAATAATATTCATCTTTCGCCTCAGGTGCCAATGTTTTCACCTGAAGATAATAATAACCATGCGTCTTTGCATAGGCCACTACCGCTTGCATCATGGTGTTGCCAATTCCCTGACGATGATAGGTCGGCAAAATCCCGAGCACATACAGTTCTAAAGTTTTCTCGCTCGTTGGCTTTAAGGTGATAAAACCAATCAGCTTTGTTTCCTCAAAACAACCAAGGACAGTAAGCTTTTGACTTTCTACTACATAACTTTCTAAAGAATTCGGAAGACCAAACCAATCAGGTAACGCTAATAAGATAGTTTTGATATCCGCCTTTTCATCCATGTTTAATAAACGTATTTCTCGCATTTTTTTCATTCCTTTCAATAAACATAAAAAAACAGCACTCCTTGTGCCGCAAGCATAAAAATCCTAACGGCAAGGACAAAATTAGGTAACATAAAAATGGATGATTCATCCTTATGCCCTATTCTCGTTATCCATTTACCGTTGCCGACAGCAGAAATATCCACCATCGAAAATATCGCCTCCAAATTAGCTTATCGCTTTGTTTTATTAAGTTTACCATATAGAAAAAGAAAACACAAATTACGAAATCAGCTGGGTTATCATGGTTATCCTTTAAAATAGGATATAAATTATAAAAAAAGTTATGTAGGACACTCACAAGTGAAACGAACTGTGCTATAATAAACAAGCTAAGAAGAAAGAAGGTGTTGTATATGTCTCCAGAGCCGGAAAGCCCATGTCAAAATAAGATAAGAAAACACATAACAGGAGGCAGTATACAAACCAGCCTCCTGTAAAAAGGAGGTACGTATGATTGAATTTTACAAAACTTTTGGCACGATGACCAAAAAAATCGACAAACCAGAAAAAGGATGCTGGATCAGCGCTATTGCGCCTACCCAAGAAGAATGTGATTATTTAATTCAAGAAATTGGTGTTCTCCCTGAATTCGTCAAAGCGAGTTTGGATGAAGAAGAAAGTTCTCATATCGATCATGATGAAGACGAAGGACAAACGCTTGTCATTGTCGATTATCCTAATGCTGATGAAGATGAAAATACAGATGAAAATACATTGCTTTATACAACCTTACCACTTGGTGTTATCATTATGAAGGGTTGTATCGTAACAATCTCTTTATATGATAATCTCAATATCGAAGATATGGCAAAAGGTCGTATTAAAGGGATGAATACAGATCTTAAAACGCGTTTCTTATTATTGCTGCTGTTGAAGATTTCACAGCGTTTCCTAATCTATCTGCGTCAGATTGATCGCGTATCTTCAAGAACAGAACGTAATCTTCACCAATCTATGAAAAATAAAGAATTGATTCAAATGTTGGGCTTAGAAAAATCTCTTGTTTACTTCTCGACTTCTTTAAAATCAGATGAAGTTACGCTCAATAAGATCATGCGTGGAAAGCTGATCAAACTATATGAAGAAGATCAGGACATCCTAGAAGATGTGATGATTGAAATCCATCAGGCAATCGAGATGTGTAATATTTATTCCGGTATTCTATCAGGAACGATGGATGCCTTCGCTTCCGTCATCTCTAATAACCTAAATATTGTTATGAAAGTATTAACCGTTATTACCATCGTCATGGCGATACCAAACATTATCTTCAGTTTTTATGGTATGAATGTAGAAGGTTTGCCAATTCCACAATGGTGGTTCCCTACCTTAGTCGCCATTATTGCCTGTGTAATTGCCACCTTTATCTTTAAGAAAAAAGATATGTTCCATTAAACATACGCCCATAGTCAGCTATGGGATTTTTTATGCGACATCTTAAGATATCTTAAGCCATCTATGGATATAAAATCATATATGCTACAATAAAGCGCAAGGGGGAATCAAATTATGGAAAATCAACAACATACGACACACATTCTGCGACGCATTGTTGTAGGCTTATGCTTAACGATGTTTACGGTGCAATTTGCTTATCTGGATGTTTTTTTACCATTGATCGGTATAGGCCTTATGACCTACCATCTATGGACATTACATAGACACAATGCATACTTTCAGCATGCCTTTTTCAGCGAGATTGGATTGGCCATTCTCTTTCTAATACAAACAAGCTTAGCTGCTACTCCTTATATGGATGGTATCTTACTGCTATCCATCGTATCCATCGCGTTACAAGTATATTTTATCCAACAGTTTTCAAAGGCGATAGAATCACTTTATATCGATGCGCAGCTAACACAACGCTACCCTATGAAGAACGTACGGATTGCTTTTCTGCTCTATATCCTTTTCGTATTACTAAGTTATTTCTTTCTTCTATTTGGAATTATTGCCATCATCATAGGATTGGGATTGCTTATTTATATAGCATATCAGCTGTTTCACTCCATTCATCAATTATTGAACGCCGATATCCAAATAGAAACAGAACAACCTCATGTATCCTTTTTCGCCATCGCTCTTATTTACACAAGCGTTCTCGCCATTGGGGTGTATGGAATGACCAAAATGTTTATGACCTATGAAACCGTGTCCTATGAAGAAGTAACACCAGCTTCTACCCAAGTACAAAAAGCGCTAATCAAGAAAGGCATGCCACAAGCTATTGCTGCAGAATTATGCAATGAAGATGCCCTTGTTCTGAATACGGCAACGAACTTCAAAGTAAAAACCACAAAAATCCATTATGATGAGCTGCCTGCATTTCCTTTCACCAGTGTGACTGCTAGAAGTACGGATGGTGCGATCATGATCTTAGGATTCATCGATTGGAAACAATTGCCAACGACACATACTGCCATGATGAAAGCACAATTGACGATGCAAAAACTGGAAGAAGATAACACCATGGTTAAGTATGTACAGCTCTATCAAGAGAACAAACACCATTATGCCAGTGAAATTTATGATGATGAATCCTTCTCTTTCAAAAAAGGAAACAAACGTAAGAGTTATTTTATCATGCAATACGACTCGCCCTATCAGGAAAAGTGCCTATTGCATATAGACATCCTATATCGCAATGATGCATTCGTTTATCCTTACCGTGAGTTCACTACGTATCAAGCAGGAAACAGTTTCCCAGATGCTTTGGTACAAACCTATCCCTCCTACGGAGTTTCCCACATCACGTTTGATACAGAAATTAACGTTGATGGAAAAACCTATTCAAAAGATACGCATGAACAAAACGATGATTTATAAATAACTTTAGATAAAAAATACCTACTGCCATATTGGTTACACAGTAGGTATTTTTCTTATCTTTTTATTTAGCCGCATCCAGCATCGTACTGTCTTCTCCACACAATGCTTCAAAGTCTTTTGTAAAGACATCAACAGCAATTCTTGCGGCATCTACTTTAATCAAGCCTTCAATAACATCCGGAGCAATCGTACTAGCTCCTAACCCATACTTCGCCAATTCCAGCACCTGTTGGGAATTTTTAAAGCTTGCGGCTAGTAATTCTGTTTTTAAACCGGCCTTCTTCAGCATATCATGAATATCTTTAGCAACCTGAATACCATTGCTGCCAAGATTATCAATACGATTGACATATGGTGCTACATAGGCAGCACCGGCTTTCCCTGCCAAATATCCCTGCATTTGATTATAAATAGCTGTTCCTGTTACATTTGCACCTTCTTTGGCCAACAGACGAATTGCCTTTAAGCCTTCCGGTATCACCGGCACTTTAATAAAGGTATTTTCCCCAAGCACTTCCTGAATCTTATGCGCCTCTACCACCATATCCTCTGCTTTGGCGGAAATGACTTGTACATGTAAATCCGCATCTTTCCCAATGAAAGCACGAATTTCTTTCAATACCTCAAATGGATTGCGTCCAGTCTTTTTCAAAATGGTAGGATTGCAAGTGACCCCATCTACTGGATATACCTCATAAATCTTTTTAATCTCCTTAAGATCTGCGTTATCTACTAAAATTTTCATGTTATTTTCTCTCCTTATTCCTTAATAAATTGTTGGATGCCATGGGTTTGGGCAATGGCATAAAATTGTTCCATTTGTTCATTTGTATACAGCTTAGGATTTTCATTAAAACAATATTCCATATCCAGATAGCTATATTTGGCTTTTGCTAATGGATTGTAATTTAACAGTTCATAGCGCACCTTGGAATAGCAATTGCTGATAAAGGTGGAAATAGCCGCAATGTTGTCTGGTCTAGCGGTAAGTTTAGGAATCAATGGTGTACGTATGGTTACAACATCTTTTTTCTCACTCTGTAACAGAAAGGCGATGTTTTCTTTAATTTGCTTATTGTCAACACCAGTATAGCTTTTGTGCAAAGCACTGTCAAATACTTTCAAATCCACGTAAATCTGATCAAGATATGGCAATGCCTGTTGGATGATTTCCCAATTTGTATAAAAGGAAGATTCAATTGCCGTATGCAGCTGCTTTTTCTTACATTCTTTTAAAATCTCAATCAAAAATTCGTGCTGTAAGAAAGGTTCTCCACCGGAAATTGTAATACCGCCTTCCCTTTGAAAAAAGACTTCATCTTTTAATAGCTCTTCCATCACTTCTTCTACCGTATAACTGCGACTATCAAACTGCATCGCACGGGTAGGGCAGGCATCAACAATGCGTTCCCAATCTTCTTGCGCTTCTCGCTGTAGGCACACATGCTGCTGCTTTATGGTGACACCGCCATGCTTGGCGCATTGTACACAACTGCCGCAATGCAAACATTTGTTTTCCATATATAAGACTTGCGGCTCTTTTTTTAAGCCTTCTGGATTTTGGCACCAGACACAGCGTAAGGGACATCCCTTTAAAAACAGCGTTGTCCGAATGCCCTTCCCATCATGTGTCGCAAAGCGTTTGATATCAAACACATTGCCTCGACATTCAGACGTTGTCATAGCTTGTTCGCGCAATGATTTCATTTTGCAGCTCACCTGCCAATTCGGTAAAATATGCCGTATAGCCAGCCACACGCACGGTCAAAGAACTATATTGTTCCGGATGTTTCTGCGCGGCCAGTAAATCTTCTTTTCGCACCACATTGAATTGTACATGTGGGATTTCTAACGCTACAAAGGAGCGCAAGAAATTCGCAAATTTTTGAATACCGGTGTCTGTCTTAAAGAAGTCCGGTAAGAATTTCATATTTAATAAGCCGCCATTGCTTGTTAAATTGTTATCGATACGAGATACAGATTTCAGCACAGCAGTAGGGCCTTTCAAATCTCTGCCATAGACCGCAGACATTCCACCATCGGCTAAAGGTGTCATAGATAAGCGTCCATCCGCACTGGCACCGACATTTTCTCCCATCGGCACATGCGCACTGACCGTATACATTCCGCTATGATAAGGTCCTTTACGATAATTCGTATAAGAGCGCAGGCGCTCACGAAACTTTCTGGCCCATTTGATACCGAGTTCATCAACCCAAGCAACATCATTGCCATATTTCGGTACACGATTCAATAACATCTGGCGCATGACTTCCTGTCCTTCAAAGTTGTTATATAGTGCATTTTCCAAATCCTTAGCCAAAAGGCGTTTTTCTTCAAAGACTAGCTGTTTGATAGCTGCTAAAGAATCTGCCAAATTCGCTATCTGAATCATCTGAATACCGGATAAATTATAATGTGCTCCACCGGCGGTAACATCCATGCCTTGCTTCATGCAATCATCAATAACACTGGACAAAAAAGGTGTTGGAAGAATATCGATATGTCCTTTTTCCACCTGTTCACAACAAGGAATCATGCGATCTTCAAAATGATACAGCATCTTTTCAAAAGCCGCTTCTAATTCTTCAAAGCTTTGATAAGTGCTTAGCGAACCATAATCAGGACCCATCTGTTTACCGGTTAATACATCAATGCCATGATGCAAGGTCAATTCCAATACTTTATTCATATTGAACATTGCCGCATCGCTCCACCCCAGATTATTGCCCTGTGTCGTTAATTCCACACAGCCGACTATGGCATAATCCATAGCATCCTCATGAGAAATACCAAGTTTCTCCATTTCTTGTATAATTGCCTGATCATTAAAGAATTGCGGCATGCCACTGCCTTTTGCCACAACGCGAATGGCATGATGCAAGAGTTCATCTGAAGTATGGGTATGCAAGCGTACCGATAGATTAGGCTGAGGTAAGCCTAAATCTTCTTGTGCATCTAAGAATAGATGAGAAAGATCATTTACATAATCCTTTCCCTGGGCATCTACACCACCAATCGCAATATTGAAGCCAATCGGAAAACCGGCAAAATATTTTGCGCTGTGTTGATTGCGCAAATACACAATCTCATTAAATTTCAGCCATAAACATTCAATAATTTCCAAAGCTTTCTCTTTATCTAATCGTCCTTGTTTTATATCTTTTTCATAGTATGGATACAGCGTTTTATCCAAACGTCCCGGAGAAAAGCTACTAGCATTGCTTTCCATATGCAAAACCACAAACAGCATCCAAACAGATTGAACGGCCTCATGGAAAGATTCAGCAGGTTTTTCACTCAATTTCTTACAAATCCGCGCAACTTCAAGCATATGTGAGCGATATATTTCATCAGCAGTTGATGCACTTGATACTAATAGATCATGATAGCGCATATAGAACTTCTTTACGCCTTCCATGACTAAGATCACTGCCTCATAAAAAACTTTTTGTTCTTCCTTGCAAACAGCCAATTGCTGTTTTGCCTCCTCTAATAAACCGCTCGGCCCCTTTTCCAACCACTCTTTGACATTGGGACAAATATGCCCCTGGGCATGGTCTGTCTGATTGATTTTTACGACCTTGCCAATTGCAGATATTTCATCTCCACAGCGTTGTTTGACTACATCCTCTAAACTTTTTCCTCGCCAATAGGGAACGATAACCTCACGAAATGTTTTGATATCCTCAGGGCGTACATGAAACTTATCCTGTGGTCTGGTGGATATCGTTTCTAATTCTCGATCTACCCAGGAAATCCCGCTTTCCGGAAAAACAACCCCGTATCGTACACCCTTGGTACGATTCCCGACTATTAATTCTTCCTGTTCTACGCCGATTTCCAATTGACATAACGCATTGTACAAAGCATGTGCACGTTTCATGATGATAGGTTCTTGCTCATGTTCCTTATATGTCTGCGTAATGATCAGTGCCTGTTCAATGCTGACATAACGAGGCTGATGAAGCATTTTTTCATTTAACGTCGTAATTCTGTTGTTTTCCTTCAGATTCATTCACACATCCTCCTTATGCCTTCATTATAGTATAATTTTTCTTATTGTCAATCATTTCTTTATTACTTTTTATTACTTTTTATTGTTTTTCTACAATCGAGTAGGGTGAAATAAATCACCCTCTCACACCACCGTACGTACGGTTC
>NZ_CEVYEL010000041.1:0-22124 GCF_982403165.1 Longicatena sp. | reverse complement strand
TTGTAATTGATGGTGAAGGTTCAAAGGTTATTTGCAAAGACTAATTTGAAAATTCAAGTTTGTAGAACTGTATTAAATCATAAAATCACATTGGGGGGTGGCAATTATGCGATATAAAAAAATTGTATTGAGTATTATAGCAAGTGTGCTTTGTCTGGGACTATTAAATGGTTGTAGTTGCTATTCGCATGATTTTAACTCTAGTGAAGAAGCACAAAAATATATCTTATCCAAATTAAAGGGCAAATACAATGAAGAATTTATCATTACAGAAGTAAAGGAGTACAAAGAAGAAAAAATAGGATTAAACTGGATTAGGGCAAATGTTTCTAGTAAAGAAAATTCTTCTCAAATTGCTACTGTATATGCACGAAATACTGGATTTTTTGAGGATAGTTATCATGTTTATTACTATTCTGATGAAATAGAAGAACTTGCAACTCCTTTATTTCAAGATAAGCCTTTCATAAGAAATTATCAACTTGAAGTACAAGGGCATACAACAACGACAGAATGGAATGGTAAGGAAAGTGTAGAAGAATATCTGAAAAAAAGAGAATATGAAATAGAAACAAGCATATATCTTAATGATGGAAAAACAGACGAGGAATATGCAGAAGAAATTTCCCATATCATGCAGGAAATTGTAGAAAGTAATTTGGTTTTAAATATTTCAGTATATACAAATGATGATAACATTATTTTCTATTCTCTACCAGAACAGCACAGTCAACCAGATGTAGAAGCGATTTTAGAAAAAATGGAAGATGTTAAAAGACAACAAGAAACAAAAAAAGATTATAAGGAATGGAAAAAACAAAATCAAAATAATGAAACAAATTCTGATTGAATGTTGTAATAGGAGTGATTAGACAATGAAATTTTTTCTTTATTTTTTAACAATAGCATTTGGTATAGTATGTTTTGTAATTATGAAAAAGAAACGCTATAAAGTCATGCCACTTATCTGTTTGATTATGTTTATTTGTTTCATTGGCTTTGGAATTATTTCCTTAGTATATTCATTTGTTCCATATGGGGAGATATTTGTGATGCCATTAGGATCTATTGTCTTTGGTTTGATATCTATTTTGGTTGGAGTAAATGATTTGTATTCTTTATTGTGTTGTAGAAAAAAAGTGGACGGCGTGTATTGTGGCTACAACACATATTATGGTGGCAATGGTATTTCTACACAAGCTCCAGTATTTGAATATACATATAACGGAACATATTATCGTGAGCAAACAACACAGAATATATCTCATAAACGATTAAATAAGGGTATGACGCAAGGAAAAATGTATAGCATATATATTGACCCAAAACACCCAGCAGTATTTGTTCTGACTAAAAGAATTAGAATAGGAACAATAGTCGCAATAATATTAGGGTTATTTCTATTTACTGGTGGAATTGATTTCTTCTTGCCTATGCTATCGGGTCGGTAGGAGACACCTTGTTGGTAAATTGTCTGATAACTTCATATCCCTACATACAAAGCAGTTAGTCTTATGATTGACTGCTTTTTAAAAAGACACCATTTAGGTGTAATGATGTCTTTTGGGTGTTATTTTATAGTCATATCAAGGCTCATTCAATCGTGGTAAATTAGTGGTAAAATGAATGGTTTTCTATACTCCAAAATGCTTGAAAGTATAGTGGTTATGCGAATAATCCAAAATTAGATATAAAAATTTTTTTAAATTACCAATCCCAATTATAAAGATGTAAGTGGGAGTGTTTCCATCATCATCAAGAAAAAACCCTGATATTATAGAGGAATGTACCATCTTCATCACAAAGAAAGCAGCTTATAAAAATGAGGCTGTTTTTATTTTATGTGAAAATATGAAAATCGAAATCCTTTGCCTTTTTACTTTTGCTAAAGAACGATTTATGATATCATAAGAAACGTAAGAAATGAGGAATTGGATGGAACTGAAACTGATTGATTTAGTAAAGAAAATGGAAGAGGATAATCCCGATCTTGTCTATTTTGAACAAGGCTCTTTTAACATGAAACCGGTATATCGCAAGCGCAGCAATGTTTTGCATATGGAATTGGCCTTACCTAAGCTATTGCCTTTTCAGGTATGGCATGTTTTTTGTATGCGTTTAGCAAAAATTACTCGTTGTAAAACCGAAGTATATCTTACCGTAGAAAACAGTGATACGTCGATCTTAGAAGTAAGTGAATATATCCAGCACTTTGTCAGTCTGCATCCAACGTTGCGTATTTTTCAGGACAGTCTGCCATCCTTAGAGAAAAAGTATCTGATTTATCATATTGCGAATGAAACTGATCGTGATATCGCAATTCAAAATAAACATCTGCTTGAAGAGTTTTTGAAAAACTGTGGCTTCCAATTGGCAATTACGGTTGAAGAAATGAAGGTCAGCGTAAAGATTCCAACGGTGAAGATGAAAGAGGAAGCGCCTAAGCCGACACAAGTATATGAAGAGAAAAAAGCCTATAGCTTTAAACCTAAAAAGAAAAAGGGCTTAGATGGGTATGTGCCCTTTTCCATTCATGATATTAGCGAAGAATGTCATGATATTCGCATCCATGGGAAGATCTTTGACAGTGAAGTAAGAACTTTACGAAATGGCAAGGATATTCAGACACTGTGGATTGCGGATGACGATGATGCCATCATCATGAAGCGTTTTGAACGTGGTTCTATCACAAAGGAAGTTCTTAATGAAATCGGTGCCGGAGATTGTGTCGTTGCATATGGACGAGTGGAGTTTGATTCCTATTCTCGTGAACTGGTCTTTATGCCGGATGTGATCCAGAAGGTACCTGAAGTCAAACGTGTGGATGAAGCAGAAGAAAAGCGTGTAGAGTTACACGTACATACGAAGCTATCTGAAATGGATGGGGTATGTGATATCAGCGAGTATATCAAAACAGCGAATGAATGGGGCTGGGATGCGATTGCGTTGACTGATCATCGTGTTGTTCAGGCATTTCCTACTGCACAGACGGTGGTTGATGGCATTAACAAGAAACGTGAAACACCGATGAAGATCTTATATGGTGTGGAAATGAATATGGTTGACCCTATGTTACAGATCGTGCGCAATGGGGATGACACGGAACTGGAAAAGGGAACCTATTGTGTATTCGACTTAGAAACGACCGGTTTATCTTCGCGCTTTGATCATATCATTGAGTTTGGCGGGCAGATCATGAAAGATCGCACCTGCATAAAAAGCTTACAGCTGTTTGTCAAACCACCGATTGCCTTAAGTGCATTCACAACTGAATTAACCAATATTTCAGAAGAAAACATGAAGAATGCCAAACCGTTTGCGGAATGTGTCGATGAGATTCTGGAATTTATCGGTGATAGTATCTTAGTTGCCCACAATGCCAGCTTTGACTATGGCTTCTTAAATGCGGAATTAGAACGTATCGGTCGTAAGCCATTAATGAATCCGGTCATTGATACCTTGGATCTGGCCCGCAGTATGATGGATCGCAAAGGTTATCGCTTGGGCAATCTGGCACGTCAGTATGGTATTCGCTATGATGAAGATGTAGCCCATCGTGCTGATTATGATGCTGAAGTGTTGGCTCAGGTCTTTATGCATATGTTAAATGATCTAAAGCATATCAAAACCTTGAAACAGTTACAAGATATGCAAGATCCTGATTGTTTTAATAAAGTCAGAGATAAGCATGTGACTATCCTTGCGAAAAACATGGCAGGTTTAAAGGAATTGTTTGAGCTGATTACACTCTCGCATACGGAATATTTAAGCTATAATCGTAAAAGTACAGCAAATGTTGTCGCAGAACCGCGCATCATTCGTAAAGAAATAGAAAAGCGCCGGATGAACGGCAATTTATTGATCGGCTCTTCCTGTGTGAATGGGGAAGTTTTCGACATGGCCCAGACGCGCAGTGAAAAAGAGTTAGCAGAGGTCATGCAGTTTTATGACTACATCGAAATACAGCCACTTGCCAACTATCGTTTCTTAGTAGAACGCAATTCCATCGTAGATGAAGCGCGGTTAAAAGAAATCTTAATGTCCATCGTGGAAAAGGCAGAAGAGATGGGAAAAATCGTCGTGGCAACCAGTGATGCGCATTATGTGCATCCTAATGAAAAGCTGATTCGTGACATTTATATCAATTCTCAGGCGATTGGCGGTATGCGTCATGCCTTATATATTTACAATCAGGAACGTCGCCGCAAGTTTAAAAGCCCGGATCAGCATTTGCGTACCACGGATGAAATGTTAAAAGAATATGCTTGGTTGGGCCAACAGCGTGCTTATGATATGGTCATTAAGAATACCAAGGCGATAGCGGATCAGATTGAAGTGATACGTCCGGTCAAGGATGCTTTATATCCACCGGATATTGAAGGTTCTGATCAAAAGCTAAGAGAAATTTGTTTTGAAAATGCCCATAAGAAATATGGACCTGTCTTACCGGATATCGTGGAGAAACGCTTAAATCGAGAATTGGATAGTATCATCGGCGCCGGTTATTATGTGGTTTACTATATTTCTCATTTATTGGTAAAGAAGAGCTTGGATGATGGATATCTGGTAGGTTCGCGAGGTTCGGTAGGATCTAGCTTTGTCGCTACGATGTCAGAGATTACTGAGGTAAATCCTTTAGCACCTCATTATGTCTGCCCGAAATGCCATTATGTAAAGTTCTTTACCGATGGCAGTGTGTTAAATGGCTATGATTTACCAGATATTGAATGTCCGAATTGTGGAGAAACAATTCGCGGTGATGGACACGATATTCCTTTTGAAACCTTCTTAGGTTTTGAAGGTGATAAGGTGCCGGATATCGACTTGAATTTCTCCGGTGATTATCAGCCCAATGCCCATGCCTATACCAAAGAAGTGTTTGGTGAAGACCATGTATATCGTGCCGGTACGATTGGTACGGTAGCCGAAAAAACGGCGTTTGGTTATGTGAAAGGCTATGAGGAAGAGATGGGAATTGAAGGCAGTATGCGCAATGCCCAGATCTTGCGTTTAGCAAAAGGTTGTGAAGGCGTCAAACGAACGACCGGTCAACATCCAGGTGGCATCGTCGTCGTCCCATTGGATTTAGATGTGCATGATTTTACACCGGTACAATATCCTGCCAATGACCCGTATGCGGAATGGAAGACGACGCATTTTGACTTCCATCAGATTCATGATAATATCTTGAAATTTGATATCCTTGGTCATGTGGATCCTACAGCGATGAAGATGTTGGAGCGTATGAGTGGAATTGATGTAACGACCATTCCTATGAACGATCCGGAAACCATGAGCATTTTCTCTAAGGTGGATGCGTTAAAAATAGATACTAGTAAGAATACCGAAGAAACTGGAGCTGCCGGCTTACCGGAGTTCGGTACACCGTTTGTTCGTGGAATTCTGGAGTTAACACGTCCAACCACATTTGATGAGTTATTGAAAATATCCGGTTTATCTCATGGTACAGATGTATGGTTAGGCAATGCCAAGGATCTGATTGATGATGGTATTTGTACATTAAAGAGCGTAATCGGATGTCGTGATGACATCATGGTGTATTTATTGCACAAGGGCTTGCGTCCAAAACTGGCCTTTACGATCATGGAAAGTGTTCGTAAAGGAAAAGGACTGAAGGATGAATGGATACCGGAGATGAAAGAAAACGGGGTGGAAGACTGGTATATTGAATCTTGTAAAAAGATCAAATACATGTTCCCGAAAGCCCATGCCGTTGCCTATGTCATGATGGCCATCCGCATTGCTTGGTTTAAGGTGCATGAACCGCAATATTACTACTGTATGTTCTTTAGTATTCGTTGTGATGCATATGATATTGAAACAATGATCAAGGGAGAACAATCCATTCGTAAAAAGATGCAGGAAATTGACTTTAAGTTGCATGACAACGCGCAGAAAAAGGATGTCACCAAGAAGGATAAGGATACTTATAATACTTTAGAGCTGGCATTGGAAATGACATTGCGTGGTTATTATTTCGCTAATATTGATTTAATGCGTTCCGCCAGTCGTGATTTTATTGTCGATCCAGAACGACCTAACTACATTATTCCTCCTTTCACCAGTATTGATGGCTTGGGAGAAAGTGTTGCGGATACTGTTGTGGAAGCTCGCAAGAATGGGGCATTCTTATCCAAAGAGGATTTACAGCGAAGAACCGCCTTGAGTGGTACGCTGATTAAGAAACTGGAGTCGATGGGGGTTTTAGAAGGCTTACAGGAAGAAAATCAGATGTCCTTATTTTAAAAAGCTGAATCATATACGATTAGAAACAAGCAACAACAGGAAAATCATAGAAAAGGCTTATCGCCACATATGATCGAATCAAAGTGTGTGGGATAAGTCTTTTTTGATGATAAGGAAAAGTTTTATGAGATATGTGTTCCTAAAGCACATTGCATAGGAGAAAAAGATTTGTATTTGTCACTATGTAAAGATAATGCTATACTTTTTATGTAATTGGAAAGAGGGAGTAACATGAAAAAGGAGAAGGGCAGTACTCGTCATATTTTAGAGAGTGAAGGAAATTTTAAATATGTGTTGATCATGGAAGGCTTGGCTTGTGGATTACTTGCCGGATTGATCGCCATTATCTATCGTTTGCTATTAGGCTATGCGGAACAGTTTATTGCCTTTATGGCATCCGTGATTTGGGATAACCTTCTCTATATTATAGGGTGGTTTCTCTTTTTGTTAGTGCTTGGTGTTTTGATTGGCTGGTGCCTAAAACAAGAACCATTGATTTCAGGAAGTGGTATCCCTCAGGTGGAAGGAGAAATCATTTCGTTTCTTGATCAAAAATGGTATAAAATATTGCCTTATAAAATTGTTGCTGGGACCTTATGCGCTTTTGGAGGGTTATCATTAGGGCGAGAAGGGCCAAGTATTCAATTAGGAGCTATGGGTGGCAAGGGTATGTCACGTATCTTTCATCGTGTAAAGATGGAAGAAAAATTATTATTGACTTGTGGTGCAGCGGCAGGACTTAGTGCGGCATTTAATGCGCCTTTGGCAGGTGTCATGTTTGCCTTGGAAGAGGTACATAAAAACTTTTCCGTTTCTGTTTTAGTTTCGGTCATGTGTGCCAGTGTTACCGGTGATTTTCTATCACAATATGTGTTTGGCTTAGAACCGGCATTTCATTTTGTAGTCACAGAAACTTTACCATTAGGCTATTATGGAAGCATTCTGTTGTTAGGCATCATTTGTGGTTTATGTGGTGTCCTATATAATAAGATGACGTTAAAGTTTCAGGATTGGTATGAAAAAGTGCCAAGACTAAAAGCCCATTATCGTGTTTTGATTCCTTTAATGATTGCCGGTGTGCTTATGCTCATCCTTCCTGAAGTGTTAGGCAGTGGGCATACGATGATCGAGATGTTAAGTGGAAAAGAGCCATTGCTCTTAAAAACCTTGATTTTATTGCTGGTAGTAAAATTTATCTTTTCTTTAGCTAGCTTTGGCAGTGGAGCACCCGGTGGCATCTTTTTCCCATTGTTGGTGCTCGGCAGTTTTGTAGGAGCCATTTATGGCCTTATCGCCATACAGTATTTTCAGATTCCTGAGATGTATCTGGCAAACTTTATTATCATGGCCATGGCTGCTTTCTTTGCGGCAATCGTACGAGCACCGATTACCGGTATTATTTTGATTGCGGAAATGAGTGGCACTTTGACGCATTTATTACCTTTAGCGCTAGTTTCCTTATGTGCTTACTTAACGGCCAATATATTGAATTGTGATCCCATTTATGAAAGTTTATTGCATAAGCTTTTATGGAAGAATGGTGTGAATTTAGATGCGTTTCAAGGAAAGAAACATATTGTTGAAGCCGCAATTGAAATCGGCAGCGAGGTATGTGAGAAAAAGGTCAGTGATATTGCCTGGCCGGGCAAATGTCTGATTATCAGCATTCATCGAGGAAATGCCGAAATTATTCCTAAGGGAGATACTGTCTTATTTACCGGAGATACATTAATGGCTTTGATCAATGATGAGGATGCTCCTTATGTGCAACATGCTTTAGAAAAATTATGTACTAGAAAGTTATCGTAATGGTTGTTACTTAGAAAACGAATAAAACTTAGTCGTTTTCTGTATATATCGATGTTATGGATTGTAGGAAGCATTAATTTTATGACCTATGAGGTGTTACATGATGTCTTGCTTACATCCTACCTTTTGCTGTTTTCTATATACCTTATACCTTGTCAATTTGGCGTTGTGTGGATTTGCTTATGCATTGCTGATGAAATATAATATTACTTTTTTTCCTAAATCGTTTTGTCGGAGAAAAAAGATGAAATGAAATAAAATGATAAAGTCATGGAACACCATGGCTTTTTTTTGCGGCGTTAAGCATAAGAAAAACAGAAATGTTGTTGAGAAGCAATTCGTTTTACAAATGATGTAAGAGGGAATTCATCTGCTTCTTGCGTATTTCAACTTATATGCCACATAAGATACTCAGAAAAAACTGGAAAGAAAGGAGATTTTGTAAGCATTTGTAAAAAAGCGACAAATAAAAGTTAGAAATTATCTATACAAATAGCATAAAAAGCGATATAATGGTGGAGTAAAGTAGCACAAAGTGGTGGAAAGTGGAGGTAAACGTCATGTTCATGGGTGAATACGCACACAATATTGATAAAAAAGGGCGTATCATCATTCCGGCAAAATTCCGTGAAGAACTTGGCGATACGCTCATCATCACACGCGGTTTAGACGGCTGCTTAAGTATTTATACAAAGGAACAATGGCAGCTCATTTATGAACAGCTGATGAAATTGCCATCCACCAAGAAAGATGCCCGCATGTTTGTACGTATGATGACAAGCAAAGCGGCAGAATGTGAAATTGATGCACAGGGAAGGATCTTAATCCCATCCTCATTAATCAAACTTGCGGATCTGACAAAAGAATGCCGTATCATCGGTGCTGCTAACCATGTGGAAATCTGGTCCAAAGAGCGCTGGGAACCACTGGATGAAGATGGTGATGCTGCATTTGAAGAGATTGCGGAAAATCTTACGGAGTTTCTATTATGAACAAACATTACAGTGTCTTGCTGCAGGAAAGCATAGAAGGACTACATATACAACATGATGGCATTTATGTGGATGGAACGCTGGGTCGAGGAGGACACAGTTGTGAGATCTTGAAACAAATTCCTGACGGTCATTTATATGCATTTGACCGTGATGCCAGTGCGATTGAAGAATCGACACCAAGACTATTGCAGGTGGCAGATAACTTCACATGCATCCATAGCCCATTCTCTCATCTGAAAGAAGAACTTTCGGCTTATGGTGTAAATAGAATTGATGGTTTGGTACTAGATTTAGGAGTAAGTTCTCCCCAATTCGATGAAGCAGAACGCGGCTTTTCTTATCGTTTTGATGCTCCATTGGATATGCGAATGGATCAAAGTCAGGCATTAAATGCTTATGAGATCGTAAACACTTGGAGCTATCAAGATTTAGTAAAGATTTTTTATACCTATGGAGAAGAGACGTTTGCTAAACAGATTGCGCGCAATATTGAAAAGAAACGCATAGATAAACCAATTCGTACAACCTTTGAATTGGTAGATGTTATTAAGGCATCACTTCCGGCAAAGGTACTGAATAAGAAAGGACATCCTGCGAAAAAGGTGTTTCAAGCGATACGGATTGCCGTAAACGATGAATTACGGGAATTAGAAGAAGTGTTGCAAGAGGCCTTGCAAATGCTGAATCCTCATGGACGAATTTGCGTGATCAGTTTTCAGTCGTTGGAAGATCGTATCGTAAAAGAGGCTTTCCAAACAGCAAGTCGTCCTAAGCAATATGACAAGCGCATTCCTATCTTACCAAGTGATATGGAAGAAGCGCCCTATAAACTCATCAACAAAAAACCAATTACCGCGCAAGAAGAAGAACTGATGGAGAACAACCGCAGTCATTCAGCGAAATTAAGAATTATAGAAAGGATAAGGTAAGTAACAATGGCAAAGGCGAAATTAGTAAAACGTAAAAGAAGATTCCGTATCGAAGGTGTGGCAACACTGCTGTTGACACTGGCAGTGCTGTTATTTTTAGGTGCGCGTATTGGATTGAAATCGTATAACTATAACCTTTCCATTGAAGCTAGTAAGGTAGAAGAAAAAGCAACAACCTTAAAAGAAACTGTTAGTAGTCTAGAAAACGAAGTAAATAAATTAGAAAATCGTGAACGTGTATTAGGCATGGCAGAAAAAGATGGCATTAAAACGAATCAGGATCAGGTCGTTGTCATGGGGGATGAGGACAAGAAGAACAATGAGTAAAGGTGGATGACTATGAATCCTAGAAGAAGTAATCGTACATTGGCAGGATTGCTGATCATCATGATGGTAATAGCAACACTCATTTTATCAAATGTGCTTTTTACTATGGTGACGCAGAAGCATTTTCGTAGTGGTGTCAATGTAAAAGATTTTAAAGAACCCGATATCTCTAACACAACGGTATTAAAAGGAAACCGGGGAACGATTTATGATCGCGGTGGAGAAGTAATCGCACAGGATGAAGATACCTATACGCTTGTTGCGATTTTGGATAAAAGTCGCAAAGGAATCGGCAATGTGCCGGCATATGTAAAAAATGTGGATAAGACGGCGCGTTTACTAGCACCAAAGCTAGATATGAAGGAAGATTCTATACGTGATATCTTACAAAATGCAATTGATAATAAACAATATCAGACTGAACTAGGAACAAAAGGAAAAAATCTTTCCAAAAGTGTAAAAGAGAGCATTGAAGCATTAGAATTACCTGGTATTACATTTACCAAGTCAGTGGAACGCAGTTATCCTACGGGCACATTTGCTTCGCATTTAATCGGTTATGCACAATATAATGAACAAAGCGGTCAAATCGAAGGACAGATGGGATTGGAAAAATCGTTGAATACTTTTTTACAAGGAGAAGACGGTATAGAGGTTTACCAAAAAGATGCCAATGGCAATATTTTACCAGGAACAAAATATACGAAAAAATATGCGAAGAATGGAAATGATGTGTATCTTACCCTAGATCGCAATGTACAACTTGCTTTACAAAGCAGTCTGAAAAAAACGATGAAAGAAGTTAAAGCCGATCGTGGTTGGGGACTGGTCATGGAAGTGGAAACAGGTAAGGTGCTAGGCTGGGCTGGTTTACCGAGTTTTGACTTAAATAAGCGCGATATAAAAGATTATCTGGATGTACCAAGTCAATACTTATATGAACCAGGTTCGGTTATGAAAGGCATTACTTACGCAGCCGCATTAGATAGCGGTAATTATCCATATAATAAAAAATATGATAGTGGGGTCTTTTATTTTGGTACAGATGAAAAAGGAAAAATTTATCGAAGTGCTACAAAAGTAGGCGGTATTCAGCCGATTTATGATGCATTAAACAAGAATTATGGCACGATTTCATTTGATAAAGGTTTTATTGTATCCAGTAATATCGCTATATGTGAACTGCTTACTAAATATATGGATCCAAGCATCTATCAGGATTATGTATTGAATAAATTTAAATTTAATCAAAAAGTTGATATTCCTTTTGTGGAAAACAGTAAAGGAAATATGAACTTTACTTATGCTTCAGAAAAGCTGAATACTGGTTTTGGTCAAGGTATTTCTGTAACAGCTTTGCAAATGGCACAGGCTTATACAGCAATTTTAAATGATGGCAAGATGGTGCGGCCATATGTAGTGGAACGTATTATTGATGCCAGCAGTGGCAAAACGATTCAACAGTATGACACAAAGCAAGTAGGACAGCCAATCTCAAAAAAGAGTGCAGATTATGTAAAGAAACTTATGAAACAGGTAATTGACGATAAAATGGGAACTGGTCATATACGTTATAAGATGGACGATGTTTCTATTGTCGCAAAGACCGGTACTGGACAGATTGCCAATGAACACGGGCAGTATGGTGATATTTATACGAACTCTGTTATGGCAGCGGCGCCGGCAGATGATCCTAAAGTCATGGTTTATTATGCGTTTGAAAGTTCTGAGTATTTAAGCTATTCCGGTGATCCTTTTAAAGAAGTGATGAAGGCTGCTTTAGTTGCGGAAAACATTACAGGGGAAGAGGGACAGAATCAGGAAACAAAAAAACAAAATCATGTGGAATGGAAAGAGTATACAATGCCATCTTTAGTGAATCACACATTGCGTTATGCAAAACAGAAATTAAAGGAAATGGATATAGATACCGTTGTTATTGGCAATGGAAATAGTATCGTAGCACAATTTCCGAAAGCTGGAGATGCTATTATGAGTAATCAACGTATGTTTTTGCTGAGTGATGGGGCGAAAATCGCTATGCCTAATATGAAAGGTTGGACAAAAAAAGATATTACTGCCTTTTGGAATCTGACTCATATTGAGGTACAGATGGAAGGAAGCGGCAGTGTGCATTCTCAGAATGTTAAGATGGGGAAAACCATTAGTAAGGATACGATCATTAAAGTCAAGATGAAATAAAAAATAGTGATTTCTCTTTGGAAAAGATTTATCTATGTAAATCGTTAAAAGAGGAATCACTGTTTTTAATGTTTGAAACAGAAACAAATGATAAAGAAAGAATATGGCTATCGGCTATGTTTCACCTTCATCATGTTTAGCATAGATGCTGTTGCAGGATTGGTAAGTTTTGAACTGTATCATGCAAGATGGTACTAAGAGCACATAGTTACATAAGGGTGCATGAAAATGCGATATGGTTAAGAAGGTAAAACAACAAAGACATGTTTTTGCTGAAATAGGCATACACTGCAATGAGGTGAGTGTATGATACGAGGAAAGGTCAAAACAAGGATTTCCATCATCTTTCTATGCGCTCTAGTAATTTTTGGCTGCATCCTTGGAAAACTGGGCTATGAACAGATCTTTCATCATACGGATATCATGGAGAAGGCATTGGATTTATGGGAACGTGATTTTACCGTTGCCGGTTTGCGGGGTTCTATCTTAGACAAACAAGGGAAGGTATTGGCCCATGATATACCATCGACATCGGTTATGGTCGTACCGGCACAGATTAAGCATCCTGATGAAACCGCAAAACAATTAGCACAAGTGTTAAACGCAGACGAAAAAACCATAAAAACAAAAATTACGAAACATGTCTCAACACAGAAAATCCAACCAGAAGGTCGGTTGATTAGTGATGAGAAAGCACGCAAGTTAGAGGCCATGGATTTGGAAGGTGTCTATCTGGTACAAGATTCTTTGCGTAACTATCCGAATAATAACTATTTGGCTCAGGTATTGGGGTTTACCGGTATTGATAATCAGGGGCTGGCAGGCTTGGAATTACAATATAATGATATTTTATCAGCCAAAAGTGGAGGATTGAATATTCCTTTTGATGCGAAAGGTCATAAAGTAGAACTGTATCAGGAAACTTATGAAGCTCCCGGTAGGGGCATGGATGTACAATTGACAATAGATGCCAAAATTCAGGATATCGTGGAACGAGAAATGAATAATTTGATGAAACGTTATCATCCTAAGTCAGCATTGGCATTAGCAATGAATCCGCAAACAGGAGAAGTGCTTGCTATGGTATCAAAACCAGATTTTGACCCAAATCATTATAAAGATTATTCCAGTGATGTTTACAACCGGAATTTGCCGATTTGGAAAAGTTATGAACCAGGTTCTACTTTCAAATCCGTGATTTTCGCAAGTGGTTTGGAATTGAAATTATATGATATGTTTAAAGACACTTATGATGATAAGGGGTATGAGATGGTTGGCGGTGCCCGCATTAAATCTTGGAAAGCAGGCGGTCATGGGCATCAGACCTTTCTTCAAGTGTTAGAAAACTCAAGTAACCCGGGCTTTGTGGAAATTTCACGACGTATGGGCTTGGATAGGGAATATGAGTATGTGACTAAATTTGGTTTTGGACAAAAGACCGGCATTGATCTGCCGGGGGAAAGTAAAGGTATTATGTTCAAAAAAGAAGTGATGGGTGAGCTAGAACAGGCTACAGTTGCTTTTGGCCAGGGACTGAGTGTGACACCGATTCAATTGGTAACGGCTTTTTCGGCAGTTGTCAATGGTGGTACTTTGTATACACCATACATTACCAAAAGCATTAATGATCCCATTACCCATGATCCGATACTAGAATTTAAACCTACCAAGAAACGTCAGGTAATCAGTGAAGAAACAAGTAAACTTATGCGCTATGCGTTAGAAAGCGTTGTGGCAAATGGGGGAGGAAAACCTGCCTATATGGAAGGCTATAAGATAGGTGGTAAGACTGGAACAGCACAGATAGCGGAAAAAGGAGTATATTCCACAAGTAATTATATTCTATCGTTTTTATCCGCAGCACCTATTGATGATCCTCAAATCGTGTTATATATTGCTGCCGATAGTCCACAAAATGATATTTTATATGGAGGTACGGTCATTGCGCCAATTGCGAAATCTTGTTATGAAGATATTCTTCCTTATTTAAAAGTGGAAAAAGCGGAAAAACAGATACCCAAAAAGTTAATTTGGCCAGAGACTGAAAATATCAAAGTTAAAAATTTTGTTGGGAAAAAGAAAAAAGATGTGCAGCAGGAAGGTGTGACCTTCACTTTTCTTGGTGAGGGAGATACCGTACTTGAACAAATGCCGGTAGATGGAACGACCCTTCCGGCAGAAGGTGGGGAGGTCTGGATCTATCTTGGTGATGACAAGGTTAAATGAACTATTAGGCATGCTTCATATCGCATGTGATGACACACGCATCTTGCAAGGTGTCAGTGATGATAGTCGCAAAGTTAAAAAAGATTGGCTGTTTGTCTGTCGAAAAGGGATTACCCATGATGGCGCTGCTTATATAGATGATGCTTTACGAAAAGGCGCAGTTGTATTATGCGATAAAAAAAGGCAATGGCGAAAAAATGGACAAAAAGTAGAAGCAACATCTCATCAGGAAAAAGAACAAGTCTATGCGTGTGAAGATGTAGAAGCGATTGCACAAGCACTGATTGAATTATACTTTGGTGATTTGTGTAAACACTTGTGTGTGATTGGTGTCAGTGGAACGAGTGGGAAAACCAGTGTTGCCTGTATCATCACACATATCTTACGGAAACAACAGAAAAAAACCTTTCGCATTGGCACCCATGAGGTAGATGATAATCAACATATACAAGCGATTCCAAACACTACACCGGACTCTTTCACTTTAGCTAATCTACTAAAAGAAGCAATTCAACAAGGCTTTACGCATATTGTTATGGAAGTGAGTTCGCATGCAATTGATCAGAATCGTATTTGTTTTATGAGTTATGATGCTATTGTTTATACAAACATTACACAAGATCATTTGGATTATCATTTCACGCGTACACATTATATGTATACAAAATTTAAGTTACGCCGTTATTTGAAAAAGGATGGCTTTATTATCATAAACAAGGATTTTCCTTATTTAATGAAATTACAGCACTTAAGTGATGCTAAACTTATAACTATCGGCTTTGATGCTGCCCATTTCACCATTGAGGATATGCATCTTAGTGAACAAGGCGCCATCTTTACAATCAATGGATATTCTTTTGTTATTCCTTTGTTGGGCAAGATGAATGTTTATAATACAACCGAAGCTATTGCCCTGTGCCATATGCTTAATATCACCTATGAACAACTGATTGCCAGCTGTCAAGATCTTCCATATGTAAGTGGGCGTATGGAATTGATGAAAGGAAAAAAACATACGGTCTTATTAGATTATGCACATACACCGGATGCTGTGGAAAAATTAATGGAATTCGCACGGTCTATTTGTCAAGGAAAGCTCTATATTATCGTCGGATGTGGTGGTGAGCGCGATCGCAGCAAACGTAAACTAATGGCTGATGCAGCTTGTAAATATAGTGATATGGCGATTTTTACAAGTGATAATCCACGTCATGAATCACTATCTACCATCCTTTTGGATATGTGTAAGACCACTTATCAAAATTATGAGGTAGTAGAAAATCGCTATTTTGCGATAAAATACACTATTAAAATAGCAAAAGAAAGTGATATAATAGTAATCGCTGGAAAAGGGAATGAAAAGACACAGGATGTGGAAGGCAGGATGTACCCCTTCGATGATGCGGACTGTGTAAGAAAACGTTTTGCGAAGGAGGAACTATTTTGGAAATAAAATATTTACTTGCATTCGGATGTAGCTTGGTATTGACACTGTTGGTAATGCCCAAGCTCATTCCGTTTCTACATAAAATTAAATTTGGACAAAGTGTGCGTAAGGAAGGTCCAAAAAGCCATATGGCAAAAACCGGGACACCAACCATGGGCGGCATCGTGTTTGTCCTAGTGCCTATATTGGTCATGGCCATCTTAAACTATAAGGCTTTTCTAACACCAGAAATGCTCATTGTCGTCTTCGCCTATTTAGGATATGCTTTGATTGGCTTTATCGATGATTTCTTAATTGTCGTAAAGAAGAATAACGATGGCTTAAAACCATCCATGAAGTTTTTGATGCAAAGTGTGTTAGCAGTAATCTTTTATTTTGCTTATACCCAGATAGCAAAAACTACGATTCAGATTCCTGTACTCCATATGACACTGGAATTGGGGTTCTTATATTTCATCTTGATTTTCTTTATGTTTACATGTGAAAGTAATGCGGTGAATTTAACAGATGGTCTGGATGGCTTATGTGCAGGAACTTCCTTAATTGCCATTGCACCATTTGTCATCTTTGCTTTATTACAAAAAAACAATGATCTGGCGATGTTTCTATTAGCGGTAAGTGGTGCCTTGCTTGGTTATTTACGCTTTAATATTCATCCTGCCAAAATTTTTATGGGTGATACGGGTTCTTTGGCCATTGGCGGTTTGTTGGCAGCTAGTGCGATGATTCTGAAACAGGAAATTTTGTTAGTGCTGATTGGCGGAGTCTTTGTGATGGAATTATTAAGTGTGGTTATTCAGGTAACCAGCTTTAAAGCGACCGGAAAACGTGTATTTCGGATGTCTCCCTTGCATCACCATTTTGAACTAGGTGGTATGAAGGAAACCAATGTCGTATTGATGTTTTGGTGTATCGGCTTAATCTTTGCGGTTGTTGGATTATGGCTGGGGGTGCTGTAATATGAAACCAAGTGTATTAGTTATCGGTGCTGCCAAAAGTGGTGTTGCCGTAGCCAAACTGTTAAATCGTCATGGTTATGCTGTCATCATCACGGATATGCAGGAAATTAAAGAAAAAGCTGAATTGCAAGAACGTGGTATCCAAGTTTATGAAAAAGGTCATCCGGATATATTAAAACGCGAGGATTACGCGTTTATTGTAAAAAATCCCGGTATCAAATATACAGTGCCATTTGTAAACTACTTTGTTCAACATCAAGTTAAAATAGTAACCGAAGTAGAAATCGGATATCGTTATGCATCGCATTTTCATTATGGAGCGATTACTGGCACAAATGGCAAAACCACGATTACGACCATGCTCTATGAAATGCTGCAGAGAAAAGGGAATGCGATTGTCGCAGGCAATATTGGCTTTCCATTATCCGCTTTGGCCTATGATTTTGAAGAGGAAGAAAAATATGTGGCATTAGAACTTAGCAACTTTCAGTTGTTAGGTATTGAAACTTTTGCACCAGAGGTCAGCGTTGTCTGTAATTTAGCACCAGATCATTTGGATTATATGCCATCAGTTGAAGCATATTATGAAAGCAAGATGCGGATATATGAAAATTGTCAAAAAGAGGACTGGTTTTTAAGAAATGTCGACGATCCTACAGTAGTTGCCTATGCGAAAAATATTCCTTGTACCACTATTGATTTTTCATTAACGCGTCAAGATGTGGATCTGTATCGCAAAGATGGCAAGGTATGGCTAGTTGATCTCATGCTGTTTGAAGAAAGCCGTTTTCCTATTGTCGGTGATTATAATTTATCGAATGCGATGGTCGCTGCCTGTATGGCCTATAAGCTTGGTGTGTCTTTAGCGGATATTCAAGCGACGATTGCTAGTTTTCAACCAGTCGAACATCGTTTAGAATATATTGGGGAAAAAGATGGGGTTAAATTTTATAATGATAGTAAAGCAACAAATACACATGCAGTTACCGCAGCTTTAAGCAGCTTTGATAAAAATATCCTACTGTTAGCGGGAGGACATGATAAAGGCATCAGCTTTCTAGATTTAAAGCAATATGATGATCGGGTAAAATGCTGTATCGCATTTGGTGAAACTAGAGAGCAATTTAAACCAATTTTCACGCATGTGGAAACTGTTGAAACAATGCAAGAGGCATTGCATACCGCAATCGCCAAGGCCCAAAGTGGAGATATCATTTTATTATCGCCGGCATGTTCCAGCTATGATCAATTTCCTAACTATGAGGTCAGAGGTACATTGTTTAAAGAAATGGTGCAGGCATATTTGGAAAAGGCCTAAAAACCTTACAAAATCGTTATAAAAAAACGATACTATCGACTTGCGTTTTATGGCAATTTGCGGTAGTATGAAAAAAATCTAAAAGGAGAAAAACATGTTTATAGAAATCTTAAAAGCTGCGCTATATGGAATCCTTGAGGGCATTACAGAATGGTTGCCCGTCAGCTCTACCGGCCATATGATCCTGTTTGAAGAAATTCTTCCCATGAAAGTATCAGAAAACTTCTGGAATGTTTTTTTGGTAGTCATTCAACTGGGGGCGATTTTGGCGGTCGTTTTACTGTATTGGAATAAAATATTTCCTTTTAACTTTAAAAATAAGAATCGTCCTTTTATCCGCTATGATATCATGAACTTATGGGGCAAAATTTTGGTTGCTTGTATCCCGGCTGCCATCGTTGGTATCGCATTTGATGACATCTTGGAGAAATATCTGTATACATCAGTGGTCGTTGCGACAATGCTGGTGTTGGTGGGTATTGCCTTTCTTATTATTGAAAATCGTAACCGTCATAAACGGGCAAGAGTGACTAGTTTGCAGGAACTAAGTTATGTAGATGCACTTAAGATTGGCGTGTTCCAGTTAATTGCAGCTATCTTTCCGGGAACTTCACGCAGTGGGGCAACTATTTTAGGCGGCTTGATGATTGGGGTCAGTCGAACAATTGCGGCAGAATTTACCTTCTTTTTAGCAATTCCGGTCATGTTTGGCGCAAGCTTATTAAAATTGCTGAAATTTGGTTTATCCTTTACTGGTGCTGAATTAGCAATCTTATGCACGGGCATGATCGTAGCCTTTCTCGTATCTGTCATCGTTATTCGCTTCTTGATGAGCTATATTAAAAAACATGACTTTAAGATCTTTGGCTATTATCGTATTGTTCTAGGCATTGTTGTCTTAGCCTGCTTCTTTATGGGAATCATTAAAATGTAAATAGAGCCATGCTGATATTCCTATATGAATATCAGCTTTTTTTATGTTGCAGCTAGCTGTGTACTTTATTATTTACCTATTACAGGTGAATGCATCGTGTTTAGCATCTTTTGCAAATTGTGTGCATACAAGAGGGTTTCTTTTGGTTCACTATTTGTTTGATACACGGCTTGTTTCTATACATATTTTTTGTTTTTATGCCAGTAAAAAAGCTGTCGCTCATGTGCCCCTTTTCATGATACATTAGGGTGTTTACATGTACGACAGCAGGAAAATGGTTATTTAGAAGATCTGGAAACCGATTTTCTTTTTTACTTTCATTAATTTTTTATGCGCAAAATAGCTGGCTTTCTCATTACCTTCTTTAATAACTTTTTCAGCAGCACCACTTTTTATGATTTCATGGTACTTTATTTGCAATTCCGTTAAAAAGTCAAATACAGCCTGTCCGACTTCCTTTTTCAATTCTCCATATCCTTTGCCTTCATAACGAGCTACGATATGATCAATTTCTTCGCCATTTAAAGAAGATAAAATCGTCAGTAAATTGGCAATGCCTGGCTGCTTTTCTGGTTCATATTGAATGATGCCAAGAGAGTCTGTAACAGCTGACATAATCTTTTTACGTGCAACTGCAGGCTCATCTAGCAAATCAATCGTACCTTTTGGATTATCTTCAGATTTAGACATCTTTTTTGTTGGATCTTGTAAGGAATAAATTTTGGCACCAACCTTTGCGACTAAAGGTTCTGGAATGGTAAAGGTATCTCCATAACGATTGTTGAAGCGTTCAGCTAGATTTCTGGTTAACTCGACATGTTGTTTTTGGTCAACTCCTACAGGAACATAATCAGCATCATATAATAAGATATCCGCAGCCATAAGGGAAGGATATGTGAACAGTCCTGCTGTTATTCCGGTCTCGCCCTTGGCAGTCTTATCTTTATATTGTGTCATGCGTTGTAATTCTCCCATATAGGAATTACAAGTCATGATCCAACCCAATTCGGCATGTTCATGTACATCACTCTGCAGGAAAATGGTGGTTTTCTCAGGATCCAGGCCACATGCTAGATACAGGGCAATGACATCTCTGGTATTTTTCTTTAATTCCGCTTTATCTTGGGCAACTGTAATGGCGTGCATATTAGCGATGAAAACAAACATTTCATAATCATCCTGGTAGGCGACAAAGTTACGGATGGCTCCGATATAATTTCCAAGTGTTAATCGCCCGGTTGGTTTAATGCCACTTAACATTCTTTTCATAATATATATCCTCTCCTAAAATAAAAAAGGTACCCAATAAGGACGCATGATGCATGCGTGGTACCAGCCTTCTTATTCATCTTCTTTATGATGAATCACTCTGTCGATAACGGTGACACCGATTCCTTAAAGGAATATGCTCCAAAGTTCCATTTCAAATAGCAGGCTGTACTGATTTACACCAACCATCAGTTCTCTATAAACAGTTTCTGTATTTTACTATACCTTCTTCATCGCATGTACTTTTCCTGTATATCATACTATCATTGAGAAAACTTGACAAGAGGTTAAATAAAAAATAGTACAGATGCAAGAAGTGTTTTCTTTGCCTACCTTTTTTAGTTGCACCATTAAATTCAGATACTTTGCCTACAGCAGTCAGCATAAAGATAACTCTCATCCTTTAGGATTCGTGATTTTTTTCTGAACATGTATAGTCACAAACATGAGGTATTCTACTTGCTATGCCTAATAACTTTGTTGTAATGTGCGAAAATATAAAAAAAAGAAGAGATATAACGCTGTTCATATGGTGAAGGAAGAGAAAAAAATTCAGAATTAGGGTATTTCAAATATTGATGGAACGTATTGATAGCTGGTAAGTATAAGGAATGGGAAAAATAAAAATTATCCAAAAATAACTTTTCTATTAATAAACAATTCGTTATAATGATAGAGTAAAGAAAAAGGAGGTCGTTGTTTATGATTATCTTGTATACCTCACCTGGATGTGCCAGCTGCCGTAAGGCGAAACAATGGCTGAAAGATAATGATATGAAATTCATAGAAAAAAACATTTTCACGACGTTGTTAAAAGAAGATGAAATCAAATATTTATTACAGCGTACAGAGAATGGAACGGAAGATATTATCTCAACGCGTAGTAAAGCGTTTCAGGAACTGCATCGGGATGTAGATGATTTATCCGTGAAGGAACTTGTCAGCATCATTCAGAAAAATCCATCTATATTAAAACGTCCGATTATGATTAATGAAAATAGTTTTGTGGTTGGTTATGATGATGATGAAATTACTGCTTTGGTACCTGCTAAACTACGCTTGACTGCTGAGAAGGCTTGTAATCCAAGCTGTGCGAATTATCCAATCTGTGGTAAGGTGCGGGAAGAAGCAGTATAATCATATCGCCATGTTAGATTTTGTATATGAGCCGTTATGACCATTCATAATTGTCATAGTTGATAGTTTTAAAATTATATACTCATATATTATAGAAATGTCATGTGAATGCATGGCATTTTTTATTAGATAATAAGCCATTGGATGTGTAATCGGAAAAGAGATGATATGGAAATAAGGAATGAAAAGATAAGAAAAGTTTGATATCTTGGATGTAATCGTTTACAGTATGAAAAGATAAAAAAGATCATTAAAAAGTGAAAAAAATAAAAAATAAGCGTTGACATGAAAGATAAATTGATGTA
>NZ_CEVYEL010000040.1:0-23955 GCF_982403165.1 Longicatena sp. | reverse complement strand
GTTTCTTCCTCACATGACGCGCTTTATTTATTTTTTGGTTTATGTTTAATTGCATGTGGCAGTATCTGGTGGTATTTACATTATCATGGTTTCCAACAATTACGTAAAGATTTTATGTGAGGGAATAAGTCTGTTACATCTTCTTTGCGTAAGTCAGCACCTACATGCGAAACAACTTTTGCAGCTAGCTGATTGGCATAGAAAAGGGCAGTTGGCCAATCCTTTTTCATGTGTCTTAGGGCAAGCAAAGCTCCTATATGGGTATCACCGGCTCCAATCGTATCTTTTACTTGTACACTTGGGGAAGGAATGGTGAATGCTTGCATGCCATCATAGAAATAAACACCCTTCGCTCCTAATGTAATGATGATTGGTGCATGACTTTGGGCATAAAGCATTGTGGCAGCTTGTTGAATGCTTGTTGAATGGGTATAGGATAGTGCTTCTTCTTCATTGATATGAAGTATGGCATGCATGCGTAACAATGCCTGCATGCGCTCTGATGGTATTTTACAAATTCGTGGCCCAGGGGCAAAATAGATAGTCACTTCAGGGTGTTGTTGGAGCCATTCTAAAATATAACGACCACTATCTTCCTCTATTTCTAAGCCGCAAATATATACACTGTCAAAGGTATAGGCATCCAGTCTTGTGAACCAAGCTTTCTGAAAGCGATATTCACAGCCATGTAAGGATAAAAAGGTACGTTCACCACTATCCTCAACTAAGCAATAACAACAGCCGTTTTCGTCTTCAACATCTTCGATTATGGAATGCATATGGTTATCATGCAGATGAGTACGTACATAATCTCCATAAATTCCTTTGCCCACAGGCGAAAACAATACATAGGGTTGTTGGAGTACTTGTAACACTTGCGCAGCGTTGTATGCACAACCACCTAATCGCATCGTTTGGGTATACAGATGTACATCTTGTGCTGTTGTGGGAAGTTTAGGTAATGTCAGGATGACATCACAGACACAGGAACCAATGATTCCGATATGCGTTTCTTTCATGAAAATCTCCCTTTACTTTTCTATGCTTATTCGTGTAAGTATTATAGCATAGCTATTAAGGAAAAGAATAGGAAAAGACAGAAAAAGGTGGTATAATTTTACATAGAAATCCTATGTGAGGTGAAACATATGAAAAATAAAACAAAGGCCTTTTTAGCAGGGGCAATGTGTACAGGGGGCATTTGGTGGAGCTATCATGAAAATCATACCTTAGATTGTGAAACCTTTGTGTATCAGAATAAAAAGGTACCGAATGCATTTCATGGCTGTCGCATATTGCATATCTCTGATTTGCATAATACCAGCTTTGGACATTACCAGAAAAAACTGTTAAAAGAAATACAGTTTGCACATGCAGATATCATTGTAATTACCGGTGATTTAATTGATGGAGCAAGAAGCAAGGAAACAAACCTTAGACCTATGAAAGCCCTCATTCAGGAAATTGTACGTATGGCTCCTGTGTATTATGTACCGGGAAATCATGAGGCGAATAGTCCTATTTATTTAACACTGGTTGCATATTTGCGAAAACAAGGCGTTAAGATTTTGGATAATCGCATAGCTTATTTATCAAAGGATGACGATACAATGGCTATCGTAGGTGTGAAAGACCCATATTTTTATGAGGATAGTTCTTCGCAATTTGCACGAACTTTGGTTGAACTGCGCAAAGCGGTTAAAGATGATTTTACGATTTTATTAAGTCATCGTCCGGAATATTTTCCTTGGTATGAAGCTTGTGGCTATCATTTGATTTTTAGTGGTCATGCCCATGGCGGTCAAATAGGAATCGGTCATCGACAGGGATTATTTTCTCCTCATCAAGGATGGAAACCTACTTATTGTGATGGATTGTATCATGGAAAAGACAGTGTGTTAGTTGTCAGCCGTGGATTGGGAAATAGTAAGTTCCCTTTGCGCATTCATAATCATCCGCATTTGATTACGGTCGTATTGTCTCATGGATAACATCTTAGAAACAAATCGCTTAGTATTTCGTAAGTTGTGTTACGATGATATGGATAATTTGAAGAAAACATTGCAGGATGAAGTCGCCATGTATGCTTATGCGCATGCATTTAGTGATGAAGAAGTGGAAGCGTGGCTACAGCGCCAGTTAGCTCGTTATGATGAAGATGGTTTCGGTTTATGGGCGTTGATTAGGAAACATGATGGTAATTTCATAGGACAGTGTGGTTTAACAATACAAGAAATCGATGGTCGAAAGCTACTTGAAATCGGCTATCTGCTACAGCGAGCATATTGGCATCAAGGGTATGCGATTGAAGCAGCGAAAGCAGTGAAGGAATATGCGTTTACCAAACTTCATGCCCCTTGGGTCTTTTCTATCATTCGCGATAATAATGCGGCATCTATCAAGGTTGCAGAACGTAACGGCATGATAAAAACCGGCGTTATCGTTAAGCAGTATTACCATATGGATATGTGCCATTTTGTGTACTGTGCCGAAAATCCATATATTCATAAACGGTGAACAAATTAAGAAAAAAAGAAGATAGTATCTTAAGTAAGGAAGTGGACCCTAACGTTTGGATAACCAAACGAAAAGGGTTCTTTTCAGAATACAATAGGTACGATCTTCTTATTTTAGCGTTTTCGCATAGCCGCTAACTTCACCTTTTATCTTTTCAAGAGTATACTAATCGTTATGCGTTACGAATGCTTTGTTTCTAGTAGCATAACAGCTTTTAAAAGGATAAGAATGAAAAGGCAAGTAAACCATGCCAAAAAGATATATTCTTTTAGCATCACAAAGACTCCTTTTGCAAAAGGTTACGCAATTCATTCTTTTCATGTTCACTTAAAAAGGCAGCTTGCAGCGAAGTTGACAGACAGGCAGCTAAATCTTCTTCCTGAAAATTTTGGTACTTTATCAGATAAGCATATTCTTTATCTAGGTCGGTATGTGAAATGGTCATATTATCGGTATTGATTGTGATAGGAATGCCATAGGAGAGATATTGATGAATAGGATGTGCCTCATACGATGCTGTGACTTCACATTGTACATTACTGGTAATACAGACTTCTAGCGGTATTTGTTGATCTCTTAACAAAGCCATGACTTCTTCATCTAGCAAGGCACTTGTCCCATGCCCAATCCTTGATGCTCCAAAGGCAATGGCGGTTTTAATGTTTTCTGGACCATAACTTTCACCAGCATGAATGGTCAAGGGAATTTGATAAGAGCGTGCCAAAGCAAATAATTGTTTGAAATCTATCATCGGGGCTAACCCTTCTGCACCGGCTAAATCAAGGGCAACGACGCCATCCTTAAGATAGCGGTGACATAAATGCACAGTTTCTACATTCGCCTGATGTGTTAGCGATTCTTCACCAAGTACCATCATACATAAAATGAAATTTACTTTAAGTTGCGAAAAGCGCAAGGCACAATCTTTTCGTGCCTGCAATAAGATTTCAACTACACGCTGTTGTGATAAACCACCTCGCGTATGCTGTTGTGGAGCAAAGCGGATTTCAGCATAGATAAGACCTTGATTAGCTAAGTTTTCGATGCACGCACACATGCCAAAGTATAACGCTTCCGGTGTCTGTAATAAAGCCAGCGGTGTATCAAAACGTGCTAAATAATCGTACAGGGAATGACAATCAGCATCTACCTGCATCCGTTTTTGAAAGGCTTTTTCATCTAGTTTTTGTAAGGATGGGTGTTGCTTTGCCAAAGTATACGCATATGCTAAGGGTAAAGAACCATCAAAGTGTAAATGTAAGTCTATTTTCTTATGTGTAAACATAACCAGTGCTCCTTTTTCTTAAAACTATTTCTATTTTACCATGAATTGCCAGCATATTTCACATATACGCAGGCAAATTGCTGAAAAAGGGAGCCCTTTATTGCTTTCTCTTTCAAATCTTACTATAATAAGAACAGTGAGGTAACAAGATGATTCAAGTATATATTGATGCAGAATTTGATGCAGTGCGTTATCAGAAACGCTTTGAACAGGCGGTCATCAGTTTCGGTGCTGTAGCTTGTCGACAGAAACAGATGTTAGATACGTTTTATACATTAGTACGGCCAAGATATTTTCGCCATCTGACACCTGTTGTAAAAAAGATGACGCATTTAAAAGATAAAGAAATTTTAGCTGCTGAGCCCTTGGAAGTGGTCACAGAGCATTTTTTATCATGGTTGCAACGCTTTGGTGAGTTAGCCGATATTCAGTTATACAGCTGTGGGCCGGATGATCGCAGAACATTAATGAAAAATTGCGCTATTCATCATATTGATGGTGCACTGTTTGATCGTATTCAAGATTTACAAAAAGAAATATCCGCAACCGTAAAATTTCAAAATAAGATTATTTCTCCAAGCTTATCTTTGGATGATATGAAGCTGATCTATGATATTCAGGGGGCTGTTGATCATAATGCATTAAATGATGCGAAAGATCTGATGTATATTCATCAACGTTATTTAGATGGTAATGCACAAAATGCTCAGCGTATCTTGGATATAGTAAATCGTAAAGAGGCTAAACAACAGGAAGTGCGACGGAAACAAAATGAACGATTGCGGACCATGATGATTCAGCAATTTCAAAAATATCCAAAAGAATTCGTGAAGATACCTTTATTGCCGGAAGTAATAGAGCAGTTTCAACTTTGGGAGGACAGAGAAACAAGAACTCATATGCATTGGAAACGGAAAAAGTTTATCCAGGGCGAAATGTGTTATCCATATGACGAATTGCAATTATGGATGAAAATTGATTTGCAGGATGAAATGCCAAGTGTATCTTTACGTTTTCTACATCGTCAAAAAGATGTTGTAAAAAAATATCCACTGCATTATCGCAATGCTACGATGGTTGAAGCAATCTTAAAGCGGGTGTTAGCATGATGGATTCATCCATACAGCGAAAGATTTATATAGAAGGAGCTAAGCTGAAGCTTTATGTCAATGATTTAAAAAAGCAGTTAGAGCAGTTGCAGCATGCGCCTTTTTGGGATAGAAATCCATATATTCGCAGTAACCAGGCCAAAAAACATTTACAGGCACTAAACCAAAGTGTCGAACAATGTGTAGATGCTTTATTATCTTATACGGCATTGTTAAGTACGAGTGGCCTTTGTGCTAAAAAAGAGTTGCATGCTTATTTCTTCATGTATGATTTTTTATTTCAATTTCATGATGATATAATAAGACAAGAATATGCCCATCGCTTATTGACGCGAGATGTGGAGCTTACATCACGTTTTCATGAATTTTTCCGCTATAGTGAGCAATTTATTGCCAATCAAGAAAAAAAGTACAAGATACTGGCAAATGATGAAACAGAAATGCTATATAACAAAAGATAGTAAAGGAATGGAAGAACGTTTCTTAATAGACCATATAGGAAAGGATCTATCCGAGTTATAAAAAGACATTCAAAAATAATAGAAAGAAATGGTAGGGCATGCGATATCCGTATCGTTAAGAAGATACGCATCAAAAAGGAAGTGATTCAGAAAGCTTAAAATGCAGAGTAGAAATAAGATGAGCTAATGTGCGTATGAATTTCATAAAAAAATTCTTGTAATCTTGATGATATATGGTAAAATTATCAATAGAAAAAGGTCCTTTAAAATAATCCAGAGAGGTTATGAAGGAAAGATAACTGGAGATAGTGATGTAAGGTCCTTTTGTATGCAAAAGGGCTTTTTTTAAAGCCATGGAGGTTAGGTTATGAACAAAAACAGTTTGTTAAGAATCTGCGATTTAACAAAAGAAGAGATTTTTGATATTCTCCATGATGCTGAAGCGTTTTCGTGTTCCCAATCAGATTGGCAATTTCCTCGTCGTACGTTGATTGCTAATCTTTTTTTTGAACCAAGCACACGAACGCACTTCTCATTTGCATCAGCACAGCATCAATTAGGAGCAAGCGTGGAAAACTTCACCGCACAGGGAAGCAGCGTTGAAAAAGGAGAATCCTTATACGATACCGTAAAGACATTTGAAAGCATTGGCTATGATGCGCTTGTTATTCGCCATAGTCAGGATGAATACTTTAAAGAATTGGAAAATATTCAAATTCCAATCTTGAATGCAGGAGATGGCTGCGGGAATCATCCAACCCAATGCTTATTGGATCTATTAACGATCTATCAAGAATTTCACACCTTTGAAGGTATTAAGGTAGCCGTAATCGGTGATGTAAAGCATTCCCGTGTTGCCAACAGCATCAAGGAAGCTATGGATTTGCTAGGTGGAGAGGTATGCTTCAGCGGTCCTAAGGAATGGGTAGAAACCGATACTTCTTATAAAGATATAAATGAAGCTGTGCAATGGGCAGATGTTGTCATGATGCTGCGCATTCAGCATGAACGCCATCAAGAGACGATGAAGATGAGCAAGGAAGAATACTTGCAAAACTATGGTTTGACAAAGGAAAGAGCGGCCATGATGAAGCCAAATGCGATTATCATGCATCCTGCACCGGTCAATCGCGGTGTGGAAATTGACAGTGACTTGGTAGAAGCTAAAAACAGCCGTATCTTTCAGCAGATGAGCAATGGTGTGCTGGTACGTAAAGCGGTTGTGAAACGTGCGTTAGGCTATGCGCCATTCGATCGCTAGGAGGAAGCATATGAAACTGATAAAAAATGGCTATTTGCTGTTGGATAACGAGTTAAAGAAAGCAGAAATGCTTTTTGATGAAACCGGGATCAAACAGATAGCAGAACATATTGATGATACCGAGGCGGAAGTGATTGATGCCGCAGGACATGCGGTATTGCCGGGTTTGATCGATGCACATGTGCATTTGCGAGAACCGGGTTATACGCATAAGGAAACGATACAAAGCGGCACCAAGGCAGCTGCCCATGGTGGTTTTACAACGATCATGGCAATGCCCAATGTCATCCCTTATCCGGATAATGTTGATACAATGACTGCCTACTTAGCAAAAATCAAACAGGATGCACTTGTTCATGTACTGCCATATGCTTGTATCACAAAAGGGGAAGCCAGCAAGGAAGTCGTAGATATGAAAGGACTGAGTGCCATGGGCATTCATGCTTTCTCTGATGATGGTGTTGGTGTGGCAACAGCAGAAATGATGAAACAAGCGATGCAGGCATGCAAGGAAGTAGATGGTATGATCGTGGCACATACGGAAGATATGCGCTATCGCAGACCAAAGGCTTGTATGCATGAAGGCATTCGCAATCAAGAATTGCATCTATTAGGTATTCCCAGTGCTTGCGAGTATGCGCAGATGAAACGTGATTTAGACTTAGCGAAAGCTATCGGTTGTCGCTATCATGTGTGTCATATGAGTGCGAAGGAAAGTGTTGCCTATTTAAAAGAATATAAAGCGCTTGGTGTGGATTGCAGTGGTGAAGTAACCGCACATCACTTGTTGCTAAATGAGATGGATGTTGAAGGACCTAACCATAAGATGAATCCACCGCTGCGCAGCGAAGAAGATCGCCAAGCACTGATTCAAGGCTTGCTAGATGGCACGATTGATTTTATTGCGAACGATCATGCCCCACATGCAGAAGCAGAAAAACAAAAAGGTATGGAAGAGGCACCCTTTGGCATTGTTGCCTTAGAAACCGCCTTCCCCTTACTATATACGAAATTTGTGAAAGAAGAAAAACGCTTTACCTTAGGACAGCTCGTGTATTGGATGAGTGAAGCTGTCGCAAAACGTTTCCGCTTAAAGCGCAAAGGTAAATTAGCTGTAGGCTATGACGCTGATTTCATCCTTGTAGATCTGGAAAGCTATCACAAGGTGGACAAAGACAAGTTTTATTCGAAAGGTAAGAACACACCATTTGACGGTGTAGAGGTAGCAGGTTGGGTCATCCAGACCTTCTGCAATGGAACCTGTGTGTATGAACACAAGAAGGAGGAATTCGCATGAAAAAAAGACGCTTGATTTTAGAAGATGGCAGTGTGTATGAAGGAATTGCTTTTGGCGCTGACAATTATCGTATGGGAGAATTGATCTTTCAGACCGGTATGAGCGGTTATCAGGAAATCATTTCTGATTTATCGTATTATGGACAAATCGTTATGATGACGTATCCGGCAATGGGCAACTGCGGCATCAACCGCGATGATTTTGAAAGTATTTCCCCTATGGTATTTGGCTTTGTTGTAAAAGAATACTGTGAAGAGCCTAGTAACTTTCGCAGTGATATGACGCTAGATGCCTTCATGAAATTAAAAGGTATCCCGGGCATTGCCGATATTGACACTCGTGAAATTACGCGTAAGATCAGAGATCATGGTACTTTAAAGGCAATCATGGCAGATGAAGATGCAAATGTGGAAGAAGTTGTTGCCATGCTGAAAAACAGCGAATTGCCTCATGATGGAGTACAGCAGGTATCTGCGCAAAAACCATTCCCTATTCCATCACGAGGCGCAAAGGTTGTCATGGTGGATATCGGAACGAAGTTTGCGGTCATCCGTGAATTTAACATGCGTGGCTGTGACTTGGTTGTTGTGCCTTACAATATGAGTGCTGAGGATATCTTAGCAATCCATCCGGATGGTGTAGTCTTCAGCGGTGGCCCTGGGGCACCGGAAGATATTCCGGAAACGATTGCAACCTGCAAAGCTTTATTAGGCAAGCTGCCAATGTTGGGCATTGGGTTAGGTCATGAAGTGATTGCCTGTGCATGTGGCGCAAAAGTCGTTAAGATGAAGGTTGGCCATCATGGCAATAGTTCACCGGTACGTAACTTAAAGAAAAATAAAATTGAGTTTACGGCGCAAAACCATGGCTATGAGATTGCGGAAGATTCCCTTATCGGAACCGGCTTGATCGTGACTTATAAGGCATTAAATGATAATTCGATTGAAGGTTGTGAACATGAAACTTATCCATTGCTGTCTTTCTCCTTTGAACCAGAGGCTGCTCCAGGAGCAGATGACTGCAATTATATATTTGACGATTTCTGCAAGATGATGCAGGAAAGGAGTGCTGAATAGAATGCCAAAGAGAACAGATATTAAGAAAATCATGGTGATTGGTTCTGGACCAATCGTCATCGGACAGGCGGCAGAATTTGATTATGCCGGTACACAGGCTTGTACCTCTTTGCGTGAGGAAGGCTATGAAGTCGTTTTGATTAACTCTAACCCTGCAACGATCATGACCGATTCGGTCATTGCAGATCGTGTATACATTGAACCATTAACACTGGAATTTGCCAGCCGTATCATCTATAAAGAACGTCCGGATGCTATCTTGGGCAGCTTAGGTGGACAGACCGGCTTGAATCTGGTCGTTGAATTGGCAGAAAGTGGCATCTTGGATGAATATCACGTAGAAGTTTTAGGTACGGCATTGGATGCGATTGAAAAAGCCGAAGACCGTGATAAATTCCGTGAGCTGATGTATGAAATCGGTGAACCGGTACCGGAAAGTGTCATCGTGCATACGATTGAAGAAGCCGTTGACTTCGCAAATATAAATGGTTATCCGGTTGTTGTACGTCCAGCCTTTACCTTAGGTGGTACCGGTGGTGGTTTTGCGCACAGTGAAGCCGAACTACGTACGATTTGTGACAATGGTTTAAAGATTTCTCCGGTACATCAGTGTCTGATTGAACAAAGCATTGCGGGCTATAAAGAAATCGAATACGAAGTTATGCGTGATAATGCAGATAATGCCATCGTTGTCTGCAACATGGAAAATGTGGATCCAGTTGGTATTCATACCGGAGATTCTATCGTTGTAGCACCGACGCAGACCTTAACCGATCGTGAATGTGGCATCATGCGTGCATCTGCTTTAAAGATCATTCGTGCCTTAAAGATTTGCGGTGGTTGTAACGTCCAGTTGGCCTTAGATCCAAATTCCTTTAAATACTATGTGATCGAGGTCAATCCGCGTGTTTCACGTTCCAGTGCCTTAGCAAGTAAGGCAACCGGTTATCCAATTGCCAAACTAGCTGCGAAGGTTGCGGTTGGTTTAACGCTGGATGAAATCATCAATCCGGTTACGCAGACAAGCTATGCCTGTGTAGAACCATGCATCGACTATGTTGTTGCGAAATTCCCACGCTTTGCCTTTGACAAATTCCCAAAAGGGGATCGTAGCTTAGGTACGCAGATGAAGGCAACCGGAGAGGTCATGTCCATTGGACGTACCTTTGATGAAGCTATCTTAAAAGCCATCCGCTCTCTTGAAATGAAGACCGATCATCTGGAACAAAAGGATGTCAATGCCTTAAGTGAAGAAGAGTTGTGGAAGAAGTTAGAACGTAGTGATGATGAACGTATCTATGTCATTACTGCTTTATTAAGAAGAGGCGCTAGTGTAGAGGATATCTTTAATGTAACGAAGATGGATCGCTATTTCTTAAATCGTTTCAAAAATATCGTTGCCTATGAAGAAGTCATCGCTGCCCATAAAGGGGATTTAGAAGTCTTGCGACATGCGAAGAAAATGGGCTTTGCGGATAGCTATATCGCCAGAAAATGGGAGATGAGCGAACGTGAAGTATATGAACTGCGCAAACAGCAGCAGATCATTCCGGTATATAAGAATGTGGATACCTGTGCCGGAGAGTATGTATCCCATACCCCATACTTATATTCTACGTATGAGCATGAAAACGAAAGTATCTCCAGCAATAATAAGAAGATCATTGTGCTAGGAAGTGGTCCTATCCGCATCGGACAGGGTGTCGAATTTGACTATGCGACCGTACATTGTGTAAAGACCTTGCGTGAATGTGGCTATGAAGCCATCGTTATTAACAACAATCCGGAAACAGTATCGACAGATTACTCCATTTCCGATAAATTATATTTTGAACCATTGACGATTGAAGATGTTATGCACATCATCGATCTGGAACAGCCATTAGGTGTCATTGTGCAGTTCGGTGGACAGACCGCTATCAACTTAGCCGATAAGCTGGTAGAACGCGGTGTGAAGATCTTAGGTACTTCTTTAGAAAATATCGACCGTGCCGAAGATCGCCATGAATTTGAAGAAATGCTGCATAAGCTAGAAATTCCACAACCAATGGGAGAAACGGCAGTAACGGTAGAAGAAGCCTTGGTGATTGCGAATAAAATCGGATATCCGGTATTAGTGCGTCCAAGCTATGTATTAGGTGGCCGTGCCATGGAAATCGTGCATAACGATGATGACTTAAAGGTATACATGGCAACTGCGGTAAAAGAAATCAGTCATGATGCCCCAATCTTAGTAGATAAATATATCGTTGGTAAAGAGATGGAAATTGACGCTATCTGTGATGGTGAGCATGTGTATATTCCAGGTATCATGGAACATATCGAGCGTGCCGGTGTCCATTCCGGTGACTCAATCTCGGTCTATCCGGCACCAACAGCTTCTCAAAAGGTGAAGGATACGATCATTGAGTATGCCATCCGCATCGGAAAAGGTTTCCACTTCATCGGCTTATACAATATTCAGTTCATTGTTGATAAAGATGAGAAAGTGTATGTGCTGGAAGTAAATCCACGCTCTTCTCGTACCGTACCATTCTTATCTAAGATTACCGGTGTACCAATGAGTTATGTGGCAACTCGCTGTATACTTGGCCATTCCTTAAAAGAACAAGGCTATGAAGAAGGCGTACATCCAGAAGGTGAACGTGTCTTTGTCAAAGCGCCAGTCTTCTCTTTTGCCAAACTGCGCAGTGTTGATACAACCTTAGGTCCAGAAATGAAATCAACCGGAGAAGCCTTAGGCGGTGATGATACATTAGAGAAAGCTTTATATAAAGCACTGTTGGCAAGTGGAGTGAAGATTCCTTTGCATGGCAATGTCTTATTGACGGTTGCGGATGCGGATAAGCAAGAAGGCTTAAAGATCGCCAAACGTTTCTCTAACATCGGCTATGGTATCTATGCGACCAAGGGTACAGCAAATCTCTTAAAAGAAAATGGTATTTATGTACGTACCGTAAATAAAGTAAATGAAGCAGAAGGCGAGAATGTGGTAGATGTCATTCGTAAAGGACGTATCAATTATGTCATCAACACAATGAGCATTTCCAAGACCGCTAATCAGGATGGCTTTGAAATTCGTCGTGCCGCTGCTGAAAACAACATCAGCTGTTTCACGTCACTGGATACGGCAAATGCTATTCTGCGTGTACTGGAGGCACAGACCTTCACAACCATTTCTATGAATGAATTGGAGGATTAAGATGCAGGAAGAAAAAGGAATTATCCAAAGTAATGAAAAAATTGCCAAAGATACCTACCGCATGAAAATTGCGGCAGGTATGGCAAAGGATATGAAACCCGGACAATTTGTGAATATCAAGATTGATGGCTATATGCTGCGTCGTCCTATCAGTATCTCCAGCATTGAGGCGGATGGCTTTGTCATCGTCTATAAGGTCGTTGGCGATGGCACTTTAGCCTTAGCTAAGAAACATGCGCATCATACCATTGATGTCTTCGGACCTTTAGGCAGCAGCTATCCGATTCATGAAAATCGCAATGAAGTCTTATTGATCGGAGGTGGCGTTGGTGTGCCGCCGCTGTATGAATTAGCGAAACAATATCGTGTGTTACGCAAGGAAGTACATGTTGTCTTAGGATTTAATGATAAGGACAGCATCTTCTATGAACAGGAATTTAAAGCCTTAGGCTGTCATGTCGTTGTAGCTACGATGGATGGCTCCTATGGTGTAAAAGGAACGGTCATGGATGCCATTCAGGCTCATGCCATTACTTGTGATTTTACTTATAGCTGTGGTCCGCGTCCGATGTTAAAGGCGATAGAAGCTGCTTATCAAAAAGGATATATGTCTTTTGAAAGCCGTATGGCATGTGGTATTGGGGCATGTATGGCTTGTGTGGCAAAGGATAAAAAAGAAGCCAACTTATATCATCGCATCTGTAAGGAAGGACCGGTATTCCCAATCGGAAAGGTGGAATTCTAATGGATCTACATGTAAAACTGCCAGGATTAAACCTGAAGAATCCGATTATTCCAGCGAGCGGCTGTTTTGGCTTTGGCCGTGAATTTGCGGAATTATATGATTTAAGCATACTGGGAGGCATTGCGATAAAGAGTGCTACCCCACAGAAACGTTTTGGTAATCCGACACCACGCGTTGCGGAAACACCAAGTGGCATGTTAAATGCCATTGGTTTACAAAATCCCGGTGTCGATGTCATCATGGAAAAAGAATTGCCATGGCTGGCGCAGTTTGATACGGAAATCATTGCCAATGTAGCAGGTGCCAGTGAAGAAGAATACGTTGAGGTCATTGAAAAACTGAATGCTTCACAGGTTGTTAAAGCTTATGAATTAAATATCAGTTGCCCGAATGTTAAACATGGCGGTATCGGTTTAGGCACAACACCTGAACTGGCTGCCAAAGTAACCAAAATGGCCAAAGCAGCAGCCAATAAGCCGGTCTACGTGAAATTATCTCCGAATGTTACCAACATTGTCGAGATTGCGAAAGCGGTAGAAGAAGCGGGAGCCGATGGCTTGGTCATGATCAATACGATGATGGGCATGCGCTTAGATTTACATACCGGAAAACCAATCTTGGCGAATGTTACCGGAGGCTTAAGTGGGCCTGCTATCAAACCGGTAGCCATTCGTATGGTGTATCAGGTAGCCCAGGCTGTCAACATCCCGATCATCGGAGTTGGGGGTATTACCAGAGCAGAAGATGTCTTAGAATTCTTATATGCCGGAGCAAGTGCTGTTGAAGTTGGCATGCAGAACTTTATTGATCCTTACTGTTGTGTTAAAATAATTGAAGAGTTGCCAAAGGTTCTTGAAACCTATGGGGTAAACAGTTTGCACGAAGCTGTAGGAAGGAGTTTTAAGTAATGAGCAGAACGATGGTAGCATTGGATTTTTCAAAAAAAGAAGATGTGATGAATTTTCTTGATAAGTTTGATAAACCTATCTATGTAAAGGTAGGGATGGAGCTGACGTACGCGTTTGGTTTTGAAATGATTCGTGAAATCAAGGAAAGAGGGCATAAAATCTTTCTTGATTTGAAATTGCATGATATTCCAAACACAGTAAAAAACGGAATGAAGAATCTGGCAAAGCTGGATGTGGATGTGGTAAACTTGCATGTGGCTGGTGGCAGTGCGATGATGAAGGCAGCCATGGAAGGCTTAAACGAAGGAGCTGTCAATGGCAAACGTCCTTTGTGTATCGCAGTCACACAGTTAACCAGCACTTCACAGGAAGCTATGAATGAAGAATTGTTGATTCCTGGAGATGTGAAGGATGTTGTTATTTCCTATGCTAAATTGGCAAAGGAAAGCGGCTTAGACGGTGTGGTTTGTTCCGTGCATGAAGCACGAGCCATTCATGAAGCATGCGGGGCTGACTTTTTAACGGTAACCCCAGGTATTCGTTTAAGCTCTGATTCTAAGGATGATCAAAAACGTGTGGCTACTCCACAGTTTGCCAAAGAAGAAGGCTGTGACTATATCGTCGTAGGCCGCAGTATCACCAAGAGTGAAGATCCATATAAGACATATAACGAAATAGAAGCAATCATGGAGGGAAAATAAGATGAGCATAGAAAAAACAGTTGCGAAAAACCTGTTAGATATTAAGGCAGTATCCTTACAGCCAAATGATCCATTCACTTGGGCAAGCGGTATTAAAAGTCCCATCTACTGTGACAACCGTTTGGTATTATCCTTTCCTGAAAAACGCAGTGTCGTTGTGCAGGGCTTTGTCGAGTTGATTCAGAAAGAATACAGTGAAGCAGAAGTCATCGTTGGTACAGCTACTGCCGGTATTCCTTGGGGTGCAATGGTTGCGGATAAGATGGAAAAACCATTTGGCTACGTACGTAGTTCCAATAAGACACATGGCAAAGGAAATAAGATCGAAGGAAAGATCGAAAAAGGTGCGAAAGTCGTTGTTGTGGAAGATTTAATTTCTACCGGTGGTTCCGTAAAGGATGTCATCTTATCTTTGCGTGAAGCAGGTGCTGAGGTATTGGGCGTTGTGGCTATCTTTACCTATCTGTTACCAGCAAGCAGTGAATTGTTTGATTCTATCGCATGCAGCTTTAAGACATTAAGTAACTACGATGTCTTGATTGATGTAGCTTTAGAAAATGCGTACATCAAGGAAAATGATCTTGAAAAATTAAAAGCATGGAAAAAAGATCCAAAAGATGAATCTTGGATGAAGAAGTAAAGCAAAGGGGCATAGCACTATTTGATAGCGTCTATGCCTTTTTGGTGGAAAAAAGAAATGTAAGTCCTTACATGTAAGGCAAGCAAACAGGAGGATACGGTTATGCAAAAACGAAAATTAATTTTAGAAGATGGCAGTGTCTATGAAGGGATCGCCTTTGGTGATGATACTTATCAGGTCGGTGAACTTGTGTTTAATACCGGAATGAGCGGTTATCAGGAGGTATTGAGTGACTTATCCTATTGCGGACAAATCGTTTTGATGACCTATCCACTCATTGGAAATTATGGCATCAATCGAGATGATTTTGAAAGTTTGGATCCTGCTGTCTTTGGCTTTGTGGTCAGAGAATACTGTGAAACACCTAGCAATTTTCGCGGGGATATGAGCTTAGATACCTTTTTAAAACAAAAACATATTCCAGGCATTGCCGGTGTGGATACCAGAGCAATCACTCGCAAACTGCGCAACAGCGGAACGATGCGGGCCATTTTGGCAGATGCAGATGCGAATGTTGAGGAAACGGTAAAGATGTTAAAAGCAACACCGTATCTGCATGATCAAGTGGCGCGTGTATCCACGCAAAAACCTTTTCCGATTCCATCACGAGGGAAAAAGGTCGTATTGTTGGATTTTGGTGCTAAGCATGGCATCATTCGTGAATTATCAAAACGTCATTGTGATTTGATCGTTATGCCATACGATACAAGTGCAGAAGCCATCTTAGCCTTGCATCCGGATGGGGTAATGCTCAGCAATGGTCCTGGTGATCCTAAGGATATGCAAGTTGCGATACAGACCATACGAGAATTGATGGGAAAGGTCGTCATCTTTGGAATTTGTTTAGGACATCAGTTGATTGCCTTAGCTTGTGGAGCCAATACCGTGAAGTTGAAATTCGGACATCGTGGTTGTAATCATCCGGTCATGAATTTAGCAACCGGTAAAGTTGAAATGACATCACAGAATCATGGCTATGCAGTAGAAGCGGAAAGTTTGGAAAATAGCGAACTGGTGATGAGCCATCAAGCCTTAAATGATAAAAGTGTGGAAGGTGTGCGTCATCAGCGCTATCCGATCTTCAGTGTACAATATCATCCGGAAGCTGCTCCCGGACCGGAAGACAGCAATTATTTATTCGACCAATTTATGGAACTGATGGAAAAGGAGCGTGTGTAATATGCCAAAGCGTACAGATATTAAAAAAATCATGGTGATTGGTTCTGGTCCAATCGTCATTGGCCAGGCGGCGGAATTTGATTATGCCGGTTCTCAGGCATGCCAATCTTTAAAAGAAGAAGGTTATGAAGTCATTTTGATCAATTCTAATCCGGCAACGATCATGACAGATACCGCGATTGCCGATCGTGTATACATGGAACCTTTGACCGTAGAATTTGCCAGCCGCATCATTTATAAGGAACGTCCTGATGCTATCTTAGGAAGCTTGGGTGGACAGACTGGTTTGAATCTGGTGGTAGAGCTTGCCAATTCAGGAATTCTGGATGCATATGGTGTAGAAATTTTAGGTACTGATTTAACCGCTATCAACCAGGCGGAAGATCGTGAATTATTCCGTGAATTGATGTATGAAATCAAAGAACCGGTACCGGAAAGTGCCATTGTTCATACTGTAGAAGAAGCACTTGCCTTTGCCCAAACGATTGGTTATCCGCTTGTTGTACGTCCTGCCTATACCTTAGGAGGTACCGGTGGTGGTTTTGTGGATACAGAAGAAGAACTTCGTATCATCACCGAAAATGGTTTAAAACTTTCTCCGGTACAGCAATGCTTAATTGAACGCAGTATTGCCGGTTTTAAGGAAATCGAATATGAGGTCATGCGGGATGCGCATGATAATGCCATCGTCGTCTGCAATATGGAAAATATCGATCCGGTGGGGATACATACAGGAGATTCGATGGTCGTAGCGCCGGTACAGACATTGAGTGATCGTGAGCATCAGATGCTGCGCAATGCCAGTTTAAAGATTATTCGCGCTTTAAAGATCTGTGGTGGCTGTAATGTGCAGTTAGCTTTGGATCCTGCATCTTTTAAATATTACATCATTGAAGTAAATCCTCGCGTATCACGTTCCAGTGCGCTGGCTTCAAAAGCAACCGGTTATCCGATTGCCAAAATCGCAGCGAAAATTGCGGTTGGCCTTACCTTAGATGAAATTATCAATCCGATTACCAATACCAGCTATGCTTGTTTTGAACCGGCGTTAGATTATGTTGTCACGAAACTGCCACGTTTTCCTTTTGATAAATTCCCTCATGCCGATCGTCGTTTAGGTACCCAGATGAAGGCAACTGGGGAAGTCATGGCAATTGGAAGATGCTTTGAAGAAAGCTTCTTAAAGGCGATACGCTCACTGGAAATGAAATGTGATCATATCGAAAATAAAGAAAGTAAAGAAAAAGCAAAGGAAGAGCTGTGGAAGAGCATTACGATAAAAGATGATCAGCGCATGTTTGGTATTGCCGAATTGTTGCGAAGAAAAGAAAGCTTGTCACGCATTCATGATATTACCAAGATCGATACCTTCTTTTTAGAAAAATTTGCCCACATCATCGCCTTAGAAGAACGTATGAAACAACATCCAAAGGATATTCAAATCTTATGGGATATTAAACGCTGTGGCTTTGCGGATAGTTTTATAGCTCGTAGTTGGGGAATGGAAGAAAAAGCTGTTTATGACTTACGTAAACAACACGGCATTTGTCCGGTGTATAAGATGGTAGATACTTGCGCTGCGGAATTTGCGAGTGCTACACCATATTTTTATTCCACATATGAAGAAGAAAATGAATCTATACGCAGTGATCGTCAAAAAATCATCGTGTTAGGCAGTGGACCGATTCGTATCGGACAGGGTGTTGAATTTGATTATGCGACGGTTCATTGTGTCATGACCTTGCGTGAATGTGGTTATGAAGCCATCGTTATCAACAACAATCCGGAAACAGTATCCACCGATTTCTCTATCTCTGATAAGCTGTATTTTGAACCATTAACCATTGAGGATGTTATGCATGTGGTTGATTTAGAACAGCCTTTAGGGGTTATTGTCCAATTTGGTGGGCAGACGGCTATCAACTTAGCCGATCAGCTCGTAAAACGTGGGGTAAAGATTTTAGGTACGTCCTTAGAAAACATTGATCGTGCCGAAGATCGACATGCATTTGAAAAAATGCTGCATAAGCTGAATATTCCACAGCCAACCGGGGAAACCGCCGTGACGGTTGAAGAAGCCTTAGTCATTGCGAATAAGATCGGTTATCCGGTGTTGGTACGTCCAAGTTATGTGCTTGGCGGCCGTGCTATGGAAATCGTGCATAACGATGCTGATTTAAAGATATATATGGCAACGGCGGTAAAAGAAATCAGCCACGATGCGCCTATCTTGGTAGATAAATATATTGTGGGAAAAGAGATGGAAATTGATGCTATCTGTGATGGTGAGCAGGTGTATATTCCCGGCATCATGGAGCATATCGAACGTGCCGGCATCCACTCCGGAGATTCCATTTCAGTATATCCAGCGCAAACCGTTTCGCAAAAGGTGAAAGATACGATCGTGGATTATGCGATTCGTATCGGTAAAGGTTTCCATTTTATTGGTTTATACAATATTCAATTCATCATTGATAAAGCGGAACAGGTATATGTCCTTGAAGTAAATCCACGCTCTTCTCGTACCGTACCATTCTTATCTAAGATTACCGGGGTTCCAATGAGTCATGTGGCAACACGCTGTGCACTTGGTCATTCGTTAAAAGAACAGGGCTATGCAGAAGGCATACGACCACAAAGTCAACGCGTCTTTGTCAAAGCACCGGTCTTCTCTTTTGCCAAGCTGCGCAGTGTTGATACCGTATTAGGTCCGGAAATGAAATCCACCGGTGAAGCCTTGGGAGGAGATGTAACACTGGAAAAAGCCTTATATAAAGCATTGTTGGCAAGTGGTGTAAAGATTCCTACACATGGCAATGTCTTATTGACCATCGCCGATGAGGACAAAGAAGAAGGACTTTTGATAGCCAAACGCTTCTCAGCCATCGGATATGGCATACTGGCAACCAAAGGAACAGCTGCTTACTTACAAGCACATGGTTTATATGTGAAAACCGTGCAGAAAATTGATGCGCATGAGGAAGCCATGGAGAATGTGTTAGATGTCATCCGTAAAGGTCATGTCAATTATGTCATCAATACCATGTCACAAAAGAAAGAAGTGACTATGGATGGCTTCTTGATACGTCGTGTAGCAGCAGAAAACAGTGTGAGCTGTTTTACCAGCTTCGATACTGCCAATGCGATGTTGAAGGTGTTAGAATCAATGAATTTTACCACGATTTCGATGAATGAATTAGCCGATGCATGTTGATGTGCGAATAAAAAACACAGGAATACAAAAGGTGTCTGATGTGACACCTTTTGTATATTGATTCTAACGCAGGTTTGTTTATAATGGCGAACTTATAAACTGCTTGCTTTGCAAATGCTATGAAACGCGTTATGATTACATAAAGAAAGGCAAGTGATCATATGCAAGAACATTTACAATGGCTTATCAAATATCTATTAGAAGAAAATGAAGCTTATAGGGACATTTCCATGCCGCAACAGGAAGAAGAATGTTTCCGACTATATCGCTCTTTAGTGAATGTAAGAGAACCGAAGCCGGTATCTGATGCTTTTTTATACCATGAAAAGGCAGTGTTAGAAGCAATAAAACACCAAAAAGGTATCGTTACCATAGCACAAATGCAGGCTTTTGATAAGAATCTTTACTTATGGAAAGGTGATATCACAAGAATACAAGCAGATGCGATCGTGAATGCTGCGAATGCACAATTGTTAGGATGTTTTCAACCTTGTCATGGTTGCATTGACAATGCCATTCATACTTTTGCCGGTATAGAATTACGTCAGGAGTGTGCTGCCATCATGCGAAAACAAAGGCAGGAAGAGCCTGTAGGAAAAGCTAAGATAACCAAAGGATATCATCTTCCGGCAACCTATGTATTGCATACGGTAGGTCCTATCGTATATGGACATGTCACAGATACGCAGAAGCAACAACTGGCAGCTTGCTATCGCTCTTGTCTTAGCTTAGCACAACAGTATCATCTGACTTCCATCGCATTTTGTTGCATATCCACTGGGGTTTTTCATTTTCCTAATGATGAAGCCGCCGCTATTGCTATTCATACGGTGAAAACCTATTTACAAGAAACCAATTATGAAATGAAGGTGATCTTTAATGTATTTAAAGACGAAGACGAACGCATTTATCAAACCTATCTCCAACATTGAAAAGCTGCATGCGCTGTTACAAGAGGCAGATGCAATCTTAATCGGTGCCGGAGCTGGGCTATCTACAGCAGCCGGTTTGTGTTATGATGGTGAACGATTTCATCGTTATTTTCAAGACTTTATTAATGTTTATCATTTTTCCAATATGTATGAAGCGGGGTTTTATCCTTTTGCGACATTGGAAGAATATTGGGGATATTGGAGCCGACATATTTATTATAATCGTTATGCTGCTCAGGTAAATACAGTGTATACAGACTTATTATCCCTTGTCAAAGATAAGGATTATTTTGTCATTACGACGAATGTAGATCATCAGTTTCAGTTGCATGGATTTGCGAAAGAACGGTTATTTTATACCCAGGGCGATTATGGCTTATTTCAATGTTCACGCAATTGTCATGCCAAGACGTATGATAATGAGAAAGTGATAAAGGAGATGGTCTTGCAGCAAAAAAAGCGTTGCATTCCCAAAGCATTAATTCCTTATTGCCCCTATTGCCATGCCCCTATGACAGTAAATCTACGCTGTGATGCCAATTTTTGTGAGGATGCTGGTTGGCATGCCGCACAAAAACGATATCAGCAATTTCTCAAACAGCATAAAAATGATCACATTGTATATTTAGAATTAGGAGTAGGGAATAATACTCCGGGCATCATTAAATATCCTTTTTGGCAATTTGTTCATGAAAATCCACAGGCATATTATGTTATCATCAACCAATTGGAAGCATATTGTCCCATGCAGTTGGCAAAACAATCACTCGTAATTGAAAAGGATATTGCGTCTGTGTTAAAAGAAATAAAAGCATATGTTCAAACATAGGGAAGAACAATTTGTTGATCAAGGTATAAAAAGGCTATAGATATGGAATAAAAAGGAGTAGGAAAACGATGAGAAAATTATGGGTCTGTTTATGCTGTGTGTTATGCTTGAGTGCCTGTACAGCGAAAGTAAAAGATGAAAAAGTACCCCAGGTGTTGCAGGAGTATAAGAAATATGTCAATGCAGCGCATGCACAAATTATCCCAAATCCGATGCAAATCGATGCTTTTTCACCATATTCCAATAGCAGTGAAGCGTATTATCGAGCAATGGATTATGTCATTGCACATGGGGCAAAAACGAATGGTGAAGAAAGTGTGACACAGAAGGAAGCCCTACAGGATGTAGAAGATGTTTTCTTTACTTTAAAGGCATTGTATGGGAAATATCCTATATATGGAGATGCGCGTTTCCAAGAAGCAAAGCAAATGGTAGATAAACAGATAAAGAAATACGCAAAGATTAAGAAAACAGTGTTAGGTGAAGTATTAAGAAAACAACTTTCTTTTATCGAAGATGTTCATTTTCAAATTGATTTTGAGCCTTTGCATGAAAGCTATACCATGTATTGCGAACAAGGGGTACACTATCAAAAAAAGGCTTATGTGAAAAAGAAGGATGGTTATTATGATCAATCTAATCAAAAACGCATTGTGCGTATCCATAAGGATGCAGATCTTGCGGCATATTTAAAGCCTGTCTTGCATAAGGATGGCAGCATTTCTTATCAACTGTTTTATCGAAGCAGAAAAAACATTACGCACTTATCCATGCGCTATGCAGATGGAAGTGAGCGTAAGGTAGCTATGGAAAAAGTGGAACAGATGAAGCGTAGTGAGGATATTCTTACAGAAAAAATCGTGCAAGGTATTCCTTATCTGCATATTACAAAAATGATATATCCCAGAGCCAGTGATACGTATGCACAATATGCCGAAACTTTTTTAGCAAGGGCAGCGCAATTCTCCCAAAAACCGCTTGCCATTTTAGATTTACGGGGCAATCCCGGAGGTAATGCAAAGTTGAGTTATGCGTGGTCGCATAGCTATGCCAAACAGCGCATAAGTGGTTATGGAACACGAATGCTGCGACTGCCGTTGCATGAACAGAAATTCAAACAGTTGATGGATGAGGAAACCGATCAATCCCTAGCATCCTTATTGGAAGATGCCAATTATCAGAAATATGATAACTTATTATATATAGAAGAGCCTTATATGGAAAAAAAGCTAATTGAGAATAAAAGCATGTTACTGGTCTTGCAAGATGAAACCAGTGCATCCGCCAGTGAAATGCTGATAGATGAATTGCATACGATGGAAAATGTGATCTTTATTGGAATGCCGAGCGCAGGAGCAATTAGTGGCAGTGCGATGACGAGCTTTTATTTAGATAAAAGTGGTTTGCAGATCATGTTTGGAAATTTATATGGGGATTTTCCTGAAACGTATGCCAGTGAATATCAGGGGATTGCTGCGGATATTTGGGTTCAGGGAAAAGATGTATTGAAATATGTGAAAGAACTTTTGAAATAGTACAAATTTTGAGGGAATCAGATTGTATAGTATATGCGTTTATGATAGAATATTCTAAGATTTCCTTTCATTAGGAAATGGGGATAGATAAAGAGGTATATGAGAATGATCAAAAAGAAAAAGTACAACTATTTTCAGGCATATCAACTGATGACAGAATGTGCTTATCAGGCGGCTTTTGAATTGATGAAGATGATGAAAGACTACCAACCGAATGCCATTGATGTACATTTGCAGAAAATGCATCGCATTGAGCATGAGGCTGATTTACGTCGTCATGAAATTATGACCGTATTAGCAAAAGATTCGCGTCCTCCTATGGATCGCGAAGATATTGTGGCGTTAAGTAATGCGTTGGATGATATGGTGGATATGGTGGAAGATGTTTCTATCGGCCTTTATATCTATAATGTGAAAGAAGTACAAGAAGCAGCCATGGCGTATGGAAAGGTCATTGTCATGTGCTGTGATGCGGTACGTGAAATGATGAAGGAATTTGAAAAGATTCAGTACAACAATAATATTATGGATTGTATCAAGCGGGTGAATCATCTGGAAGGGCAAGGCGATACTTTGTTCGCAAAAGCAACCAGAGAATTATTCAGCGATGCCCTTGATCCTGTAGAAGTGATTCGTTGGAAATCTATCTATGATCGCATGGAATTAGCTTGTGATTCTTGTGAGAAGATTGGACATTTAGTAGAAAGTGTAGCGTTAAAGCATTCGTAATGCTTTTATTAAAGATATAAAGAAGAGGTAGTAATAAAATAGATGATTGAATAAAGTAAATCTATTGAGGTTATGACCTCTTTTTTATTGCAGTAAACACACCATCCATTACTACGTGTTTATGCTTTTTTATATATTCACTGCTTGCTTTGGGATTATTATTTTCTGTACTTTTCGTTAGATGATAATAAATAGTGAAACACGATGCTAAAAAAGCTCCTTCATTCTCTGTTTTAACATCCAGATTCATATTTTTCCAGGACCAGATCTATCTTTGTTTTAGATCAAAATCATAATTCAAGGTTATATTTTTTACTATATTTAAGGTTATTTAA